>JANWXG010000053.1 GCA_025057335.1 bacterium
GGATCGTGAGCGTGCCGATGCCGGCGGCGTGTACCTCCAGTGCCACCCTGCCCTCCCGAATCAGGTAGAACCGGTCCGCTTCCTCCCCTTCGCGGAAAATCATCCGCCCTTCCTCAAACACCACGTTGGAAGCGCATCCCGCAATCACCTGTACATAGCGCGGCTCCAGCCCCGCGAAGAACGGATGCTCGGCAAGAATGCTCTCAAGCGTTCGCATGGCTCTCCTCCTTTGGCGGCGTTGGGACGGCTCTGCCCTCTTCACCCTGGCGTAAGGCTCTGACCTCTTCAGTGATGTCAATGCCTACAGGACACCATGTGATGCACCGCCCGCAGCCCACACAGCCCAGCACTCCGAACTGGTCTTGCCACGATGCCAGCTTGTGCGTTATCCACTGGCGATAGCGCGACGACTCCGACACGCGCACGGGACTGCCGTGAATGTAGGAAAAGTCCACGTGGAAACAGGAATCCCATTGCCTCCATCGCTCCGCGACCGTGCCTTGCAGGTTGGTCACGTCCTCGATGGTATGGCAGAAGCAGGTCGGGCAGACCATTGTGCAGTTCGAGCAGGTCAGGCAGCGTTTGGCGACCTCTTCCCAGTGTGGGCTGTCCAGATGGCGATAGAGCAGCTCCTTCAGTCCCTCCGTGTCTAGTCGCTTCGTCACGCGCTGGGAAGCGCGCTCCACTGCTTGCCGCGCACGCTGCTGTTGCTCTTCGGTGGCAGGGTGCACATCGACATCCTCCAGCACGGCTGCGCCCCGGGCGCTGCCTACCTCCACCAGGAAGAAGTGTTCCGAACCCTGCAACACCTCGGTTAGCACGAGGTCATGCCCCTCCTGCACACGCGGTCCTGTGCCAACTGAGGTACAGAAACAGTTGCCCGCAGGATGAGTGCAGTTCACTGCCACTAGCAGTGTCTCCTCACGTCGGTGGGCGTAGTACTCGTCGCAGTAGTGCTCGCTCAGGAACACTCTGTCTAGGATTCTGATGGCAGCCAGCTCGCAGGCACGCACGCCAACGAAGGCGTAGCGCGGCGGAGCCTCTTGCTCCTGCTCGATGTCAAATCCGCCGTTGCCATCGCGCACTGCCCGCCACAGCCGCTGACGAGGGGGGTAGAGATACCGCTTCCAAGAGTGCGGGCTGACCACGTATTCGAAAAACGCTCGATGGTTGCTCCGCCGCAGACGGTAGACCCCTGCCCGCTGTTCGTCGGAATATCCGATGGGCAGCTCCTCTACGCTGTCCACGGGTTCGTACACAATGGCGCCGTCCCGCACTGTCGGAGCGATGGGCTGGTAACCCCGGCGCTTCAGGCTATCGAACAGCTGTTGTAGCCGCCTAGCAGGCAGAATGTAGCATGTATACTGCGCCCTCTCGGACATGCACGTCTCCTTCGCTCAGAATCAACTCCGCAAGTGCTCGCCCGCGCCGCTATCGTCCTCCGCGACGGGTCACGACGGAGCGTGACCCTCCAAAGTTGATTTGGAGGGACGCACCCCGTCGCGTCCGCCATCAGGGTCACGACGGAGCGTGACCCTCCAAAGTTGGTTTGGAGGGACGCACCCCGTCGCGTCCACACACCGATTGCCCCTGGAGGGACGCGCTCCGTCGCGTCCGTCATCAGGTCACGACAGAGCGTGACCCTCCAGAAGACAGCGCGCCCTTGGGAGGACGGCTCCATCGCGTCCACACACCAATTGCCCCTGGAGGGACGCGCTCGGTCGCGTCCGTCACCAAGTCACGACAGGCGTGACCCTCCAGAAGATTCACCGTCGGCGGAGCGCCAGTGCTTCCTCCTGTGACAATGCGAGCGGATTTCGCACACCCGTCGCCCCCGACTTCAGTCGGGGGGAAAGCATCGCCAGAACCCAAAATCACAACCGAACACAGCACTAGCTATTATAACTTATCACTCTACTTTATTCAACAGATAAACGGGAAGAACCTGTGTCCTAGCAAAGCCCTTTGCGAGACATCTGTTTCGAGTGTACAATGGTATCGCCAGAAGAAGAAAGGAAGTGAGACAGATGCTGGGCAAAGAGCGTAAAGTCACCGTGCCCGCTATCCGCCAGAAGAAGGGGAGGGAGAAAATCGTGGCGGTCACTGCCTACGATTACCCGACCACGCTCTTCGCGGATGCGGCAGGCGTCGACCTGATTCTGGTGGGTGATTCTCTGGGGATGGTGCTGCTGGGCTATCCGACCACGCTGCCGGTGACGATGGAGGAGATGTTGCACCACACGAAGGCGTGCGCCCGCGCCCAGCCTCGCGCCCTGCTGGTAGCGGATATGCCTTACCTGAGCTACCAGATTACCTTGGAGGAAGCGGTGCGCAACGCGGGGCGGTTCATCCAGGAAGGCGGCGCGGAGGCGGTAAAGCTGGAAGGGGGTGAACCCGTCGCGGAGGTCATCCACCGCCTGGTCAGCATCGGCATCCCCGTGCTTGCGCATCTGGGCATGACGCCGCAGTCGGTGCACGCCTTCGGTGGGCATCGCGTGCAGGGGCGAACGGACGCAGCCGCCAAGCGACTGATGGAGGACGCGCACATTGTGGAGCAGGCAGGCGCGTTCGCCGTCGTGCTGGAGCTCATCCCTGCCGCACTGGCGAAGGAGATCACCGAACAGCTGACCATTCCCACCATCGGCATTGGCGCGGGAGCGGACTGTGACGGGCAGATACAGGTGCTGCACGACCTGATTGGACTGGTTCCCGGCGAGCCGTTCAAGCATACCAAGCGCTACGCGCAAGTCGGCGAAACGGTTACCGACGCACTGCGACGTTATGCAGAGGAGGTTCGAACAGGAAAATTCCCGACGGAGGAGCACGCGTTCTGATGCAGGTAGCCAAGACCGTTCGTGAAGTGCGGGCGTGGACGAAGCTCGCCCGAGAGGATGGCAAGACCATCGGCTTTGTGCCGACGATGGGCTATTTCCATGAAGGACACTTGAGTCTGATGCGCCGCGCCAAAGCGGAGTGCGACCTGTGCGTGGTCAGCCTCTTCGTCAACCCCACACAGTTCGGTCCGACAGAAGACTATCAGCGCTACCCGCGCGACTTTGCCCGCGACGCCGCGATGGCAGAGAGCGTCGGAGTAGACCTCCTCTTCGCCCCCGAAGTGGAGGAGATGTATCCTAACGGCTACCAGACCTACGTTGAGGTGACGGAGGTGACACGTCGCCTGGAAGGGGCGGCGCGCCCGGGACACTTTCGCGGCGTGGCGACAGTGTGTGCGAAGCTGTTCAACATCGTGCAGGCTGACCGCGCTTACTTTGGCAAGAAGGACTACCAGCAACTGAAGGTCATCCAGCGGATGGTGCGTGACCTCAACCTACCGGTAGAGATTGTCCCCTGCGAGACCGTGCGCGAACCCGACGGGCTCGCTATGTCCTCGCGCAACGTCTACTTGCAGCCAGCAGAGCGACAGGCGGCGACGGTGCTCTATCGCGCCCTGTGCGCGGGACGCGACGCCATCCTCGCTGGCGAACGCGACGCAGCCACAGTGCAGAGGGTCATTGAGCAGGTCATCGCTACTGAGCCGCTCGTGCAACCCGAGTATGTGGACGTGGCGGATGCAGAAACCCTCGAACCGCTCACCGTGCTCCAGGGCGAGGTGCTCCTCTCGCTAGCGGCGCGCGTGGGCATCGCCCGGTTGATAGACAACATCACGGTATCCGTCTGAACCTGAGGGGGAGATTCCCCCCTCATCGTGTGCTATAATAGTAATGAGAATCATTCTTAATTACAGAGGAGTAGCGTATGGCAGTAAACGATGGGCTGAAAGCCTCACTGGAGGAGGTGATTCGGGGTGAGCTGTCCAGTGCGGAGACGTATCGTGTGCTAGCGCGACGAGAGAAGGACCCGCGTCGGAAACAGATTTTAGAGCAGCTGGCGCAGGTGGAGGAGCGCCATGCTCAGGAATGGACGCAGCGACTGGTGGAGTTAGGAGGACAACCGCCCTCGATAAGCAAGGTCAAGCCGATGTTCGGCTGGCAGGTGTATCTCGCCAGCGCGGAGGCGGTATTGCGGCGGATGGAGGAGCACGAAGAGGAGGCGGTAGGGCGCTATCTACGGATGCAGGCTCTGGGTGACGAGCGCACTGCCGAAATCGCGCGGCGGGTGATGCGCGACGAGGAGGAGCACGCGCACATGACGCGCGCCCTGTATACTGCTTCGAGTGCAGAGCATCCTGTAGAGCGCATCCTACGACGCGAGCCCTGGCATGTGCGCGGCGGCTCGTGGATCGGCGACGCCATTTACGGCATTAATGACGGCTTGGGCGCGGTGTTCGGCATCGTGTCAGGGATGGCGGGTTACAGCGCAGGCAGCGTGGAAGGTCATCAGACAGTGTTGATTGCGGGACTGGTAGGCACGCTTGCCAGTGCGCTGTCGATGGGCTCCAGCGCGTTTCTGGCGGCGAAGTCGGAGCGCGAGGTATACGAGGCGGAGCTGGCGCGCGAGCGCCGCGAGCTGCAGGAGAACCCTGAAGAAGAGATCGAGGAGATGAGCCTGTTCTACCAGCTGAAAGGATTCTCGCCTGAAGAGGCGGAGGCGATGGCGCGCCGTCTGGCGGAGCAGCCCGACCAGATGCTGCGCCTGAAGGCGCACGAGGAGCTGGGGCTCTCCGAAGGCAGCTTCCCCAACCCCTGGATTTCCCTCTTCTCGGCGATGGTTTCCACCGCCATCGGTGGGTTAATCCCCGTATTGCCCTTCCTCTTCGCGCGGGGGTGGACGGCGGTCTTCTGGTCGGCGTTCGTGAGCGTGCTGGCGCACTTCGCCGTGGGCGCCGCCAAAAGCCTGGTGACCACGCGCAAGTGGTGGGTGAGCGGGCTGGAGATGACGGCGATTGCCTTTGTGGTGGGCGTGTTGACCTACCTCATCGGCGTGCTGTTCAATGTGCATGTGTGAGGAAAAAGCCGCCGGGAGCAGGTTCCCGGCGGCATGGCGAGTGCACCGTTAGGCGAGGAGACGAGTAGTTCGCCCCCTCGCAGCCCGACGCGAAAAGCGCGTCCAGGCGCGCTAGCGCGGCAGCGAACCCGTCCGCGCCTCCTGGAGCTGCCCGCCAGATGCCCTCTGGCGACGCGCCATTCCCCGTCCGTAGGGGGTTTTCACCCTAATATATAGCAAGATTCGTGCCAAAAGTGGGGTTTTCGGGAGAGTGTTGCAAAAAATCTTTTCCCCGCCCCTGAGGAGAACACTGTGGAGCGCATCCTTCGGGCGTACACAGTAGGGGCGTACTGCCGTGCGCCCCTACTGCTGGCGCAACATCTGCTGCAGCAGACGGGGAAGTTGTTCCAGCGCCTGTGCGATTTTGCCCGCGTCGCGTCCACCCGCCTGCGCGAACTCGGGGCGCCCGCCTCCGCCGCCGCCTGCGACCTTTGCCAGCTCGCGCACCAGATTGCCCGCGTGCACGCCCTTCGCGACCGCTGATGGCTTCGCCTTCACCACAAACAGCGCCCTGCCGTCAGTAGCAGCCGCCAGCACCACCAGGTCCACCGACGCCCGCTGCGCTGCCTGGTCCGCCAGCGACGCCAGCGTTTGCGCGTCTACGCCGTCGGCGCGTCCCGTCACCACCTGCAACCCCTCCATTTCGGCGGGCTCGAACTGCGCCGCACGCGCCGCCGCTCCTGTGCGCAGCTGCGCAATCTGCTTCTCCAGCTCCTGTCGTTGCGCCTGCAGGCGCTCGATGGCGGCGGGGATGTCGGGCACAGCGCACTTCAGGCGCGCCGCCGCCTCTTCCAGCAGCTCCTGCTGCTGGCGAACCAGCTGGTACACGCCCCAGCCTGTGACCGCCTCGATGCGACGCACGCCTGCTGCCACACTGCCCTCTGACACAATCTTGAACAGCCCGATTTGCGACGTGCGCTCCAGATGCGTACCGCCGCACAGCTCCAGGCTCACACCAGGAACCTCTACCATGCGCACGCGGTCGCTATACTTCTCGCCGAATAGCGCCATCGCGCCGCGCGCCCGCGCCTCCTCCAGAGGCACGTCCCAGTGCACCGCCACTGGCTTGTCCTCCAGGATGCGCTCGTTGACCAGACGCTCTACCTCGGCGATCTCCTCGTCGGTCATCGCGCTGGTATGAGTGAAGTCGAAGCGCAGGCGGTCTGGCGCCACCAGGGAGCCAGCCTGATGCACGTGCGTGCCCAGCACCTGACGCAGCGCTGCATGCAACAGGTGCGTGGCGGTATGGTTGCGCATGATGTGCCATCGCCGCGGCGAATCGATGCGAGCAGTGACAGTGGTTTCCACTTCCACGCGCCCTCGAGTGACCATACCGATATGCAGGTACAGGTCACCCACCTTCTGCGTGTCGCGGACCTCGAACTGGAAGTGCTCGCCAGTGATCCAGCCCGTGTCGCCTACCTGTCCGCCCGCTTCGGCGTAGAAGGGCGTCTGGTCGAGCACCAGCTCTACCTCTTCGCCCTCGCTGGCGAAGGTGGCAGGCTCCCCCTGACGGATGATGGCGAGCACCTTCGCCTCCGCCTCGTGCTGCCAGTATCCGAGGAACCTGGTGGGCTGGAGGGTCTTCTGCAGTTCGGTAGCGGCGTCGCCTGCGATGGCGAACAGCTGCGTGGCGATGCCGCTCGCCTCGCGCGCCCGCTGGCGTTGCTCCTCCATCGCCCGACGAAAGCCTTCCACGTCTACCGTGATGCCCGATTCGGCGGCGACCTCCTGCGTCAGCTCCAGCGGAAAGCCGTAGGTATCGTAGAGCATAAACGCCTGCTCGCCAGAGAGCACCTTGCTCGCCTGCACCTCGGGCGTCTCGAGCATCTCCGCCAGCCGTTGCGAGCCCACTTGAATGGTCTGGCGGAACCGCTCCTCCTCGTTGCGGATGGTGCGCAACACGTACTCGCGCCGCTCGCGCACCTCGGGATACACGTCGCCCAACGTCTCCACCACCGCCGTGGCGACATCGGCGAGGAAGGGGCGGTCGAAGCCCAGTCGGTTCTGCCCGCGCAGCATCGCTCGGCGCAGCAGGCGGCGGATGACGTAACCTCGCCCCTCATTGGAGGGAAGCACGCCGTCGGCGATGGACATGGTAACGGCGCGGATGTGGTCGGCAATCAGGCGAAACGCCACATCCTCTGCAGTGTCGCCCCCGCCGTAAGCGCGCCCGCTCAGGTCAGCGATGCGGGCGAGGATGGGCTGGAACACGTCGGTATCGAACACGCTCGCCTTGCCCGCGAGGATAGCGGCGGTGCGCTCCAAGCCCATGCCCGTGTCGATGTTCTTACGGGGCAGGGGGGTCAGCCGACCGCCGTCGTGTCGCTCGTACTGCATGAACACTAGGTTCCAGATTTCCAGCCAGCGCACATCATCCCACACGCCGTCGGGCGTGGGGGGCAGGTCGGGGCGCGTGTCGTAGAAAATCTCGGAACAGGGACCGCACGGACCGTTGGGACCTTCCGAGATGGCGTTGGCGGGCCAGTAGTTGCTCTTCTCGCCGAAGCGGAAGATTTTGCGGTCGGGCACGCCCACCTCGCGGTTCCAGATTTCGTACGCCTCGTCGTCATCTAGGTAGATGGTGATGCGGAGGCGTTCGGGCAAGATGTGCAACCACTCCGTCAGGAACTCCCACGCCCACAGGATGGCTTCGCGCTTGAAATAGTCGCCGAAGCTGAAGTTGCCCAGCATCTCGAAGAAGGTGAGGTGGGAGTAGTCGCCCACCGACTCGATGTCAGTGGTGCGCAGGCACTTCTGCACAGTGGTCACGCGCGGGTGGGGTGGGGTGGCTAAGCCTAGAAAATACGGCTTGAACTGCACCATGCCCGCGCTGGTAAAAAGCAGCGAGGGGTCGTTGGGCACCAGGCTGTCAGAAGGCAGCCTCCTGTGTCCTTTGCTCTCAAAAAACTGCAGGTACTTCTCTCTTAGCTCTTGCGCTAGCATAGCACTCCTATTTTCGGCTGTTTAGAGTCCGATTCCAGATGATAGCACATCCCTCGCGCGCGAAGCAAGCGAGATGCTCAAGGGCGAGGGACATCCTGTCTCGTCGCAAGACTTTCCCCCGACTGAAGTCGGGGGCTATGGTTTGGGAAAAATCCGCCTGCGCGGATGGGAAAACCTGCTCTGGGAAGGTTTTTTCTTTTCACAGCCACCGCTCCATTGGTGGGACACGGCTTCCCCCCGACTGAAGTCGGGGGCTATGAGCTCGGAAAATCCGCCTGCGCGGATGAGAAAACCTGCGCAGGCAGGTTTTTTTCTTTGCATAGCCCACCACTTCAGTGGTGGGAACAAGCCCAACCGAAGTCAGGGTCTATGCCCTGCCGCTCAACGGAATCTCCAGAGCAGGTTCGCTCCGCGCTCTTGTGCCAGGATGGAGGCGGCGGAATAGGTCTTGGCGTGTCCGTCCGCGAGGATGAGCGTTGCCAGCCCGCGGTTGTCCCCAGTGGCGAAGTGGCGCGCGTAGAGCGGTTTTAACTGGGCAGGGGGCAGGTGGTTCAGCTCCAGCACGAGGTCGCGGTCGGCAACGAGCGGCGTGCCCAAGCGAGGGTCTACGGAGTTTGGCTGCCCGACATAGGGGTCGAACACGTAGCCGCGATACTTCTGCGCGGTCGGACCGCTGGCGGTGTCCCCGAACAGGGGAGTGCGCGCGGGCTCTTCTATGTGCAGCAACGTCGCAGGGGAAGCAAAGCCCTCCCGCTCTGCCGGGTCGTACGCGGTAGCGGCGGTATAACCCATCGAGCCGATGCCGCGTTGCGACCAGTCCGCAGGAAAACCGCTGCCGCTGGCGCTGGGGCAGACGAAGATGCCCGTATCCCGCACATAAGGCTGAATCAGGCGCGTCCAGATACGCTCGGGGACGCTGGTGGGGACGGCGTAATTGGTGGACGGCGGTAGCGCTTCATCGTAGTCCTGCGTGTAGGTGTAGACCGCTAGAGCCAGCTGCCGCGCGTTGGAGAGGCAGCCAGTCATTCGTGCCCGTTCGCGCGCCTGGCTCAGCACGGGAAGCAGAATCGCTGCTATCGTGGCGATAATCGCCATTACCACAAGCAGCTCTAGCAGGGTAAAGGCTCTTTCCCTCATGAGAAACGCTTTGCTCCTTTCTGATGTCTCCTGAAGCCCCGTTACGAGTCGGTGTTTGTCCGGGCCATCCGCACGGCGACGAGTGGATGCGTGCAACAGAGCGACTGACCTCGATTATACCCTCCTCTGAACTAGGTGTGAAGATTGCTTCCCAAACCCGCCTGCTCAAGGGCAAATCGTGCGTCTTTGAAACGTTTAAACTTTTCTTAACGGGGAGATAATCATCTCTTAACACGACCTTTTCAGAATCTAAGGTGCAACAAAATACGCAAGGGAGGTTAGCGATGTCTCGTCGAGCGTTCACGCTCATCGAGCTGCTGGTGGTTATCGCGATTATCGCGATCCTGGCGGCGATTCTGTTCCCAGTCTTTTCGCAGGCGCGCTTGTCCGCGCGCAACACGCAGGACCTGTCGAACATCAAGCAGCTCGGGCTGGCTGCTGCGATGTATGCGCAGGACTACGACGAGACCTGGGTGCCGACCGGTTCGGAGTGGGACCCTCGGTGCACCCCGCAGATTTCGCCCTTGCGCTGCGATGGTACGCCCCATCGCGGCTGGGGACTGCTGCTGATGCCCTACGTGAAGAACGCAGAGATGTTCCGTTCTCCCATGCTGGAGCGGGTAGGCAACTTCACTGGCGAGTGTGCGCCAGCGAGCGGCACGCAGATGACGAATACTTACGCGATGAACTACCTGCTGTCTCGTGATGGAACCTATCCGTTTGGCGACTACGCCCGCACCCCCTCGGGCTTTGAGCTGCGGACGCCTGCTCGTCTCGCTGAGATTGTGCAGCCAGCCAACACGGTCGCCATCTTGCTGTCCAACAGTGTGCCTCCGCGTGGCGCGACCTGGGGATGCAACTACGTCACCCTAGAGGGTTCGGACTTCATCAACAAGATTCGCTACCGTGCGCTCTACAAGGATGGTAGCAACATCGCCTTCGCCGATGGACACGCTAAGTTCTTCGTCTCGAGGGAGCTGGACTCGGCAGGCAAGGGCTACCCCCGCTGCAACAACGGTCCGAGCCATACCTGCTACATCTGGCCGGAGCGCAACATCTGGATGGTGCCCAACTATCCAGAGAGCACATTGGGTTACCCTGTTGGTCTCGTACGCCACTCCTGCGCCCAGTAGCGCCAATCAGGGGAAGGGGCAACACGGTCCCTTCCCCCTCTCCGCACTGGGGGACGAAGAAGAGGCTCTTCTCATCGCCCCTACCTATTCTGAAGTCTCTGTCCGGAAAGAAGCACTCACGTGCTGCACTCGAACCTCTCCCGTTCCGCAAGTTCAGTGGTGTTTGTCGTGGCGCACGGCAGTGCGCCTGCGCTGAGGCGAAAACACTCTACGTGCTTCACGACAAGCTCTCCTGTTGCGGGAAAGAGCGAGGAATCTGCACCTTCCCTGCCTCTCCGAACGCAGCGAGGCATCCCACATACTGACCCCTGGAGATGCTTCGCCCATGCTCAGCATGACATGAGAAACCGGTGGAGGAGCAACCCTTTCGAGAGCCAGCAGCGACGCCCCGACAAAGCACTGGCGAGGGCGCCGAGTCAGCCTGTAAGCGGGGTTCTGTGCCCTGCCTCTGAAGGGCAGGCGGCGGCTATCTCTCTGGGGCACTGGTTTCCCAGTGCCTCTAGCGGCTGTACCCGGGGGCTCAGCGGGCGCACCTCATCGCCCCCCTACTCAGCCTTGCTCCCGATGGGGTTTGCCCTGCCAGCGACATCACTGCCGCTGCGGTGCGCTCTTACCGCGCCTTTTCACCCTTGCCCGCATCCCTTGAGGGGACCGCTGGCGGTGTGTTTTCTGTGGCACTTTCCGTAGGGTCGCCCCTCCCGGACGCTATCCGGCATCGTGCCCTGCGGAGCCCCGACTTTCCTCCCCACCACGAGGGTGAGGCAGCCGCCCGGCTGGCTCGGCGCCCACCTTCATTATATCACCTTTACTTGCCCGGGTGGGGAGACCACGCTGGCGCGAAGTTGTCGCCCGTGCCATCAGTAAGGCGACGCGCGTCGGAACCGTCCGCGTTCACTATCCACAGGTCACGCCCCCCGTCCTCGCGGAACTTCACGTAGACTAGACTAGTGCCCCCTTGCGACCAGGTAGGGGTGACGACGTTGCCTTCCACAATCAGACGCGGTTCGGGGTCGCCGATGCCCATCACGCCCAGTCCCGCGCGCTCCTTTTCCTCTCCTCGCACTCGCCACATCTCGAAGGCGAGGTGCGTGCCATCGGGCGCCCACACCACTGCCCCTGGCGCCAGCTCCCCCGTGCCGCGCCACAGGGGCTGCAGGGTCTCGCTCACTAGGTTGTAGAGCGCGATGCCGTTGCCTATCTGGGCGTTACCCATAATCGTCACTGCCAGCTGTGTGCCGTCTGGTGAAAGGGCGATGTGCACCTCCTGACCGCCGATAATCGGCTCGGGGAGCCTTTGCGTTCCCAAGGGCAGCGGCTGGTCGCCTCCCGCTTTCTCGTCCTCATGCTGGTGGTCGCTGCCCCCACGACGGTAGCGTACCAGCGCTTCGCCCCCTTCGACGCGCTGCACTGCGTACACGATACGCTTGCTGAGGTCGTATGCTGGCTCGCGGAAGAGCACGCTGCCGCCGAAAGTGGTGCGCCATTGCTGCTCCAGCTCGAAGGGAGGCAATATCTTCTCCGCTTCGCCCTGCTCGATGTTCACCAGCAGTACCTGCCCCTGCAACAGGAACACGATATGTTTCCCGTCGGGGAGAAAGGCTGGCTTCTCCTTCGCCCCCACGCTCACCGTCAACTGCTGTACCCGCTTGCCTTCGGGGTCGCCATAAAACAGCTGGGGAACGCGGTTGTCACGGTCGGAGATGAAAGCAATCAGCTTGCCGTCAGGTGACCAGGTGGGGTCGGTCTCTGCTGAAGGGTCAGTGGTAATCTGGCGCAGGCCGCTGCCGTCTGCACGGATGACCCACAGGTCGAGGTTGCCCGCGCGGTCGGAGACGAATAGAATCCAGTCCTTCGTGTCGATGTCGGCGGGCTTGACGCGGAACGGATTAAAGTAGCGGATCCAGAAGATGCCCGCTGCTCCCAGCACGATGATAGCCACCAGCCCTAACAGGGTATGCTTTAACCAGACACGTCGTAGATACATCCTGCGCCCCCTTCACCACGTTCGCTGTCGCTTGTGCTTTTCGCTTCGCACGGTGTGAAATCCTACAGCGGGATTACAAGCAGGGCATTTCCCCTCGCTTGACTTGCTTTGTAACTAGTGTTAGCATATAGCATGGAAAGGAAGGGAGGAGAGATGCGTCGCGCATTCGTGCTCGCGCTGTGCTGGGCGGTTTGCTGCGCCCTCTGGGCATGGGCAAATGGGGAAGTCGTCACACGCAGCACAGACCCCCGCACTGGAATGTTTTTCCCCATGCGCAAAACCCCCGCGCAGGTCAAGCATCAGCATCTACACATTCGCTTTGTGCAGGGCGAATGGGTAGATTTTCTGGAAGAGAACGATCCGAGCAGGAGAGCAGAGTGGGCTGTGCAGCGAGCAGACATTGAGACGACCTACACACTCTGGAACCCTCTGGAGCGCCCAGAAACGCTGGATATCGCCTTCGCCATCCCTGGAGGAGTCACTTTTGCTCGCCCGCCCGTGCTGCTTGATGACAAACTCATCGAGTGGCAGTATCTGGACGAGGAGGCGCTGTGGCGGATGTATCTCCCCGCCATGCTGAAATCTTTCGAGCAAGCTCTGCAGGAAGATGAGCAGCTGCGTACGCACCTGGAACGCGCTTACCAGCTCCATCAGCGTAGTACGAGTGACGCGGACAGATACCTGCGGAAGCACGCGCCCCAGCTTGTCAAGGGCTACTTCGACTCTCCCGTA
>JANWXG010000054.1 GCA_025057335.1 bacterium
CTCATCCTGGTGCATCTGTTTTTCTCGGCGATGCGCGAACGCATTGCGGGGCGGGTGTAACGACAGGCGTGCCCTTAGGGCTGATTGCCCAACAGGGAAAAGAGGAGCAGTGAGGCAATCCTCTCTGCTCAGCAGGAGAAGCGCGCTTTCCCCGCGAAGCTGTACCTGCTGAAGAGCGCCATCCCTGCAGAGGTGTGATATGCGACGCACGGTCATCGCTATGCTTGTGCTGGCGCTGCTCGCTTCGTGCCAGAGCCGCCAGACATCCGTGCAGAAGGGAGGTGCCAGAATGGACATCCGCCTCACCAGCACCGCTTTCCCCGAGGGGGGCATGATTCCCAAGAGGTACACCTGTGATGGCGAGGATGTGTCGCCTCCGCTGACTTGGGACAACGTGCCTGAGGGAACGAAGAGCTTCGCCCTCATCTGCGATGACCCCGACGCCCCGATGGGCACCTGGGTGCACTGGGTGTTGTTTAACCTGCCTGCTGATGTGCGCAGCCTGCCCGAGGCAGTACCGCCCGACAAGGAGCTGCCCAGCGGGGCAAGGCAGGGCACCAACGACTTCCGCAAAATCGGCTACGGCGGTCCCTGTCCGCCGAGCGGCACGCATCGCTACTACTTCAAGCTCTACGCCCTGGACACGATGTTAGACCTGCCAGCAGGGTGTAGCAAAGCGCAGCTGCTCAAGGCGATGGATGGGCACGTGCTGGCAGAAGGACAGTTGATGGGTAAGTACAGTAGGTGATGGTGCCGTCGCCGGCGGCGGTCACTGTCGTGCGGGGCGAGGACATCCCCTGCTCAGGAGGGCGGGAGAGGATATTTTCCATACTCCCGACATGCCTCGTAGAAGGCAAGCACGTTCTCCAGAGGAGTAGCCGGGTTGACCTCGCTAGAGGAGCCGATGAAAAATCCCCCTCCTGGCGCAGCGACCTGCATAGCGTGTCGTACCGCGCGCCGAATCTCCTCCAGCGTTCCCAGAGGGAGCAGCTGGGAACAGTCGATACCCCCCACGAGAATCAACCTGCGCCCGTAACGTCGTTTCAGGGGTTCCAGCTCCATGCCTGCAATCGGCTCTAGGGGGTTCAAGCCATCGATGCCCGCCTCCAGCAGGTCGTCCAAGATTTGCCACAGGTTACCGTCGCTGTGGAAGATGACCTTGATGCCTGCCTGGTGCAGAGGCTCAATGCATCGCTTCAGCATCGGCAGGAACGTACGCCGAAGGAAGGCGGGAGAGAACAGCAGACCGTTTTTGTAGGCGATGTCGTCGCCGATGAAGTGCAGGGGACAGAGCTGTTCTTCCGCTGCGACTCTGGCGAAGCGGTAGGCGCTCTCCCCCTCCAGCTCCAGCAAGGCTTCTACTTCGTGTGGAGCGTCGTAAATGGCGTAGGCAAATCGCTCCTGCCCCATGAGACCGTAAGCAGCGTGGAAGCCACTGCCCGTTGGCGGCACGAACATCGTGTACGGCGCGAAACGCCTCTGCTCCTCGCGTATCCAGGCGACCCACTGCGTGCGCAGCCACTCCCAGGATATCGGCTCTGCCTGTTTCAGATGCGCGCGTAGCTCCTCTACGCTCTGGATTTCGTAATGCACCTTCCAGGCGGTCTGACCGCGCACGAGATGTTGACCCCGCCCCTCCCCGATGACGCTTCCCTCCTCGGTCGGCTCGAACGAGCGACCGTAGCCACGGCAGAGGTCGATGCCCAGCCCGTGATAGACCCGCACTATCGCTGTCGCGTAGTCGTCGCCGGGCTGCTGGAAATACTTCACGACGGCAGGGTTGTCGATGTAGTCCCATATCGGCACGCGGTCGCCCTCGCGGAAGTGCATGGACGCCTCGATGCGCTGCCAAACCGCCTCGTGGAGTTCGCCTCCGTAGCCCGGTGAAGGACGTAGCATGTTGATTCTCTCCTCTTCGTACATTCTACGCCGTCCTCTAGCCAATGCCCTGTTTGGTGTTCGCCCTTGCCTCACGGCGCAAAGGTTTGGTATACTGTAGTGGCGCGAACGCGCAGAGCGTTCGCCTGCTTTTTATGTTATCCACGTAAGAAGGGGTTGCAAGGATGGCATCGGCACAGCAGATTCTCGCCGAAATCACCAAAGACCAGCTGCGCACCGACCTGCCAGAGTTCGGTCCGGGCGATACGGTGCGCGTACACGTGAAGGTCGTGGAAGGCAATAAGGAGCGTATTCAGGTGTTCGAGGGCGTGGTCATCGCCCGCAAGCATGGTGGGATTAATGAGACCTTCACGGTGCGTAAAATCTCGCACGGGGTCGGCGTAGAGCGCGTCTTTATGCTCCATTCCCCGCGCATCGACAAGATTGAGGTCGTGCGTCGAGGCAAGGTGCGCCGCGCCAAGCTATACTACCTGCGCAAGAAGATTGGCAAAGCTGCACGCATCAAGGAACTACGCACACCACGATGACCGGCGAATGGGTAGAGTGGATAGCGAACATTAATGTTCGCTACGTGTTGCTCATCTCCGCTGTGCTTACCTTGGTACGCCTGGGGCTGACACCTGGGCATGCCGTACGACGTTTGCCCAACGTTCGGCTTTCCCCTGTGTACAGCCCTAGGCTGTATTCGGTCAATGAGCTCATCGAGTCGGCGGTGCTCGCGTTCATCTTGGTTTTTCTGGTCATCCGCCCCTTCGTGGTGCAGGCATTTTACATCCCCTCTGGCTCCATGCGCCCCACACTGCTGGAACAAGACCGCATTCTGGTAGACAAGTTCACCTTGCGCTTCCGCGAACCGCAGCCAGGGGACATTCTGGTCTTCAAGGCGCCTCCACAAGCCGACCTGCGTCAGATAGAATTTATCAAGCGGTGTGTGGGCGTGCCAGGAGACGTTGTGGAGATTCGGGATGGAGTGCTCTATCGCAACGGTCAGCCAGTGCACGAACCATATATCTCCGCGCCCCCAAACTATGAGATGAAGATTGTGGACGGACGTGTATACGAGATCGACATGCTGGGCACCATCCGTGAGAACCACCAGCCGATTACTGATCCACGCCTGGACGCCTATATCCGCGAGGCGCCATCCAGCGCCATTCCGCCCGGCAAGCTGCTCATGCTGGGAGACAATCGTCCCGACAGCAATGACGGTCACAAGTGGGGTTTGCTGGACCGTAGCCGAGTGGTGGGCAAAGCATGGGTGATTTTCTGGCCCCCCCAGCGCATCCGCGTGATACGTTAAGCCCGCTAGTCGCTGGCGTGGACGAGGCGGGCAGGGGCTGTTTAGCGGGTCCTGTTGTGGCTGCTTGTGTGGCTTTCGCTTCCGAATACCTGCAGAACGAACTGCCTCCGTTTATCCGCGACTCCAAAAAGCTTTCCCCTGTTCAGCGCGAACACGCCTGCCAATGGATATATCGTCATGCGGCGGCGGTGACGGTAGGGCTGGCAACGGTGGAAGAGATCGAGAGGGTCAATATCCTCAACGCCTCCTTGCTGGCGATGCAGCGTGCGGTTTGTGCCGTCGAGGCGCCTCTGGAGCAGGTGTTCGTTGACGGTCTGCACCTGCCCGACGGCTTGCCCTGCCCTGCCCAGGCGGTGGTGGATGGCGATGAGCGCATCGCTCTTGTTAGCGCCGCGTCCATCGTCGCCAAAGTGGTGCGCGACCACTTGATGCTGCAGCTACACCGTCTGTTCCCGCAGTACGGCTTTGCCCAACACAAGGGCTACGGTACTCCTCAGCACCGCCAGGCGATTGTGCAGTTCGGGTTATGCCCGCTGCATCGCCCCAGCTTCTGCGCCAGCCTGCTACGCCTGCCACTGGAGGGATGTGTTGGATAACAGGCGAACAGCTCGTCAGGGCGAGGACCTGGCAGCGCAGTTCCTGGATCGTCAGGGGTGCGCTGTGCTGCAGCGGAACTGGCGCTGTCCCTATGGTGAAGTGGACATCATCGCCCAGGAGGGCGACACCCTTCTGTTCGTGGAAGTAAAGGCGCGACGGCGGGTAGAGCACGCTCTGCCTCGTGAAGCGGTAGACCTGCGCAAACAGGAGCGCCTGCGCCAGTGCGCCGAGATGTACCTGAACCTCTTCTGTCCAGATGCGCCCTGCCGATTCGACGTAGTGGAGGTGTGGTGGCTGCGCGGCAAAGCGCATGTGCGCTGGCTCAAGGAGGCTTTCTAACGGAGGTGCCCTTTTGGGGGAGAGGGAATCTCCAGCCGATACCGAACTATAACCTAGTGTATATTCTGCGCCAGCCGCGAAGCGGGGGATAGAGGGTGTTGACAACATCGCTGTCTCCAAGGTCACCTCTTTGGCATGCCGTGCTATACAATGCACTGCTGACCCTCGTATACGTCATGACAGCCAAGCTGGGGCTGTTGTACGGCGTAGTGCATGGGAACGCCACCCTGCTCTGGATCCCCACAGGGCTGTCGCTGGCGGCAGTGCTGCTGGGCGGATATCGACTCCTGCCAGGAGTGGCGATAGGCGCCTTCCTTACGGTCGCTTCCACCCCAGTGCCGAAATGGGTTGCCTTGTCCGTGTCTGTAGGTAACACGCTCGAGGCGTTCCTCGGCGCGTTTCTGCTAAGGCGCCTGCCGCACTTCGACCTCTCGCTCCGGCGAGTGCGCGATGTCTGGAGCCTCCTCCTCTGGGCAGCGGTCGTGAGCACCGTCGCGAGCGCAACGATAGGCGTTTCCAGCCTGTGCGCGTCGGGCGCAGCGAGCTGGGCGCAGTTTCCCAAGATATGGCTGTTATGGTGGCTGGGCAACCTGATGAGCAACGTGGTGGTCGCTCCCATCTTGCTGGTGTGGAGCCAGCCTCCACGCTGGCAGGTAAGCCAGTTACTGGAGTTCGCTGTGGTCGTTCTGCTGACCAGCCTCCTCACGCTGGTCGCATTCGGGGGATGGATTGTTTCTAGTAGCGTGCAGCCCTATCCGCTGGCGTTCATCGTGTTCCCGGCGCTCATCTGGGCAGCACAGCGGTTCGAGCTGCACGGCAGTACTGCCGCCATCGTTGCGGTCGCGGGGTTTAGCACCTGGATGACCTTGTCGGAGCGAGGACCGTTTGCGAACTTTGCCCTACAAGAGAGCCTCGCCCTCCTGTGGGTGTTCATCGGGCTGACCACCGTCACGGCGCTTACTATCGCCTCTTCGGCGAGCGAGCGACGCCACGCTGAAGAGTCGCTGCAGCAAGCTTATGCGCAGATTTACCAGATTATTAACAATGCGCCTGGCGTCGCCATTCAGGGATATGACCAGGAGGGGCGAGTGGTCTTCTGGAACCGCGCCTCCGAACAGCTGTATGGTTTCCAAGAGCAGCAGGTGTTAGGTAAGCGGTTGGGCGAGTTCCTACTTTCTGAGCGCGACGCCAGGGAGTTCGAGCGGTTGATACAGGAGGTTGCACGCACGGGTCAACCTGCCCCTCTGCGCGAGTGGGAGACCCATACCGCTTCCGGTACGCTGCGTTACATCATCTCTTCCCTCTTCCCTGTGCAGATGGGAAGGGGGCAGATGCAAATCGTGTGTATGGATGTAGACATCACCGAGCGGAAACAGCTGGAAGCGCAGCTGCTACGCGCTCAGCGACTGGAAAGCATCGGTCGACTGGCAGGGGGTATCGCACACGACTTCAACAATCTGCTCACCGCCATCGCTAGCTACGCGGAGACAGCCCTTGCCCGCCAGCCCCCAGGGCATCCTGCCATAGAGGAGATACAGCGCCTGCTGGACACGGTAGACCGCGCAGCAGAGCTGGTACACCACCTGCTGGCGTTCGCCAGACAGCAGTCGCTAAAGCCACAACCACTCAACCTAAACCAGCTGCTCCAGCGCACAGTTCCCCTACTGCATCGCTTGCTGGGCAAGCAGGTAGACCTGCGTCTGATTACTGACCCCGCGCTTCGAGAGGTGCGCGCCGACCCCACGCAGATGGAACAGGTTCTGCTCAACCTAGTGATTAACGCGCGCGATGCGATGCCCAGTGGAGGCTTACTCACCGTGGAAACAGCCAACGTCACGCTGGACGCCGAGGCGACTCAGGCGATGCCCGACCTGTCTCCTGGGGAGTATGTGATGCTCTCGGTGAGCGACACGGGCACGGGCATCCTCCCCGAGCATCTTGACCACATCTTCGAGCCCTTCTTCACCACCAAAGGGGAGACAGGGACGGGACTGGGATTGGCAGTGGTGTATGGTGTGGTCAAGCAAAGCGGCGGTCATGTCACGGTGGAGAGCGCACCTGGACGGGGTACTACCTTCCGCATCTACCTGCCTGCCTTCGCTGGTACAGAGGACTAAACTGAACCGGCTAGACCGCTCGCAGCCTACAGGGTGCTCTCCTGCGGTTGCTCTTCGACCTCTTCCTCGGGCTCGGCAGGGGCAACCTCGATGCGCAGCTTGCGGATGCGTCTACCGTCTGCCTCCTCCACGATGAAATTGGCGCGACCGTAGGCAATCTGCTCGCCTGCTTGCGCAGGTCTGCCTAGCAGTCCAAACACGAAGCCACCGATGGTGTCGTATTCATCGGTAGGCAGGTGTAAGCCCGTCTTATCGTTGACATCCTCAACGGGTGTTCGCCCGTCGGCTCGGTAGGTATGGTTGTCCAACTGCTCGAAGGGGGTCTCCTCCACATCGTATTCATCGTGAATTTCCCCGACGAGCTCCTCCAGGATGTCCTCTAGCGTCACCAGTCCCGACGTGCCGCCATACTCGTCGCGCACGATGGCGATTTGCGTCTTCTTGGTGCGGAACTCGCGCATGAGCTCATCCACCTTCTTGGTCTCGGGGATGAAGTAAGGTGGACGCATCACTCGGCGCAGATCGAACTCCTCGAGGTGCGGATACAGCTTGAGCAGGTCTTTGGCATACACCACACCGATGATGTTGTCTACTGTACCTTCGTATACGGGGATGCGCGAGTGACCCGTGTTGCGAATGATATCTAGCACCTCCTGCAGTGAGGCTTCGACGGGTACACAGTGCATATCGATACGAGGGGTCATCACCTTGCGTACGATGGTATCGGGGAACTCCAGCACCGACTGTATCATCTCGCGCTCTTCCTCTTCGATAACGCCCTGCTCCTCGCCCGCGTCCACGAGGCTGATAATCTCTTCTGGGGTGAGCACGCGCGGCGAAAACTCCGCCCGCAGGCGGAAGGGGCGAAGCAGAGCGTTGCTCAGGGCGACCGCTGCAGCCACAAAGGGCGATAGCAGCCAGACGCAGCCCCACAGGGGTTTCGCTAGGCGCAGGGCGACCTTCTCAGCGTGCTTCTCGGCGAGAGTACGCGGTACGACCATGCCCATGGCCAGCACCAGCAGCGCGACCAACAGCGTTACGATGAGCATCCCCCCTGTATCAGTAGCCACCTGCCACGCACCAGAAGTAGCCAGCGGCTGCAGTAGACGAGCGACCCCCTGCGACAGCGTCGTCACTGCGACCACTGCGGCGAGTAGACTGCTCAGCGTCATGCCGGCTTGTGCGGTCGCAATAGAACGGTCAGCGTGAGAGACTAGTCGTTCCAACAGTCGCGCGTTGGAGACGCCCTCCTCCACCAGTTCGCGCACCCGCGCGCTATGCAGTGCGCGGAGGGCGCTCTCTGCCATGGCGAAGAAGGCGGTGGCGAGGGTGAGCGCTATCACCCACAACGTCCCCTCCAGATACGCGGGTTGCACCGCCTCCTGCTGCGCTGTAGAGTTCCCCTGTGCGTACAGGGCTCCCGCGAACAGGAGCATCAGCCCCACCCAGCGGTAGGGTAGGGGACTAGGACTATCGGTCTCTTCCCTCTGCGTTGTCAAGGTTGTTCTTGCGCCTCCTTCCTCGCTCATGCCAGCCAATAGATGGCGCCTGCCAGCAGCACAGCGACCAACGCACCTAACAACACCTCTTGCAACGTGTGGATGCGCCCTTCTACCCGACTCTGGGCAATCAACACCGCCATGCTCAAGGCAAGAATCGCCATCAAGAGGTTATTCGAGAGGAAGACAATGGTCATTGCCATGAAAAACCCTAGAGCGCTATGGCCGCTGATGACTCCTCCGCGCAACAGCAAGCCTTTGCGTCCCACCACCTTGCCCAGAATAATAATCAACAGCAGCAGTACCATACCCACCACAATGGTCACCAGCGGGTCAGGCTTGTGCTCTTGCAGGTTCAAGCGGATTTCGTCCAGATGTCGCTCCGTGAGGAACAATAGGAAGCCGACGACAATCGCATTGACTGTGGTCACCAGCACCGCGCCAGCTGCGATATCCTTCGCCAACTTGGCGAGCGGGTGGTAGCTATCGGTGATGAGGTCGACGACCGCCTCCACCGCGGTGTTGAACATCTCAGCTACCAATACCATCGACACCGTGAACAACAGGATGACCATCTCGGTCTTGTCCAGGCGAAACAGCAGCCCCACCAGAAGCACCAGCACCACGCTGAAGAAGTGGAAACGCATGTGCTTCTGGGTGCGGAAGGTGTAGACGATGCCCTCAACGGCATAACGGAAGCTATCTAGTGGGTTTTTGGCAATCCTCATCCAGTATCACGCCCCGGTCGGGTGGCTTGTACCACCTCCCAGCCTCGTCGGTGCATCTGTTGGTAGCCTTCTTCCGTTTCGTCTTCGTAGCCCAACAGGTGCATTACCCCGTGAACTGCTAGGAGAGCCACTTCTTCCTCCAGCGAACGTCCTCCTGCCTGCGCCTGACGCAGGGCAGTAGGGACGGAGATGTATATCTCCCCCAGCGGCAGCTCGTCTGCCAGCACCGAGGTGTCCAACCGCGCCTCCCCAGCGGAGGTTTCGCGTAGCGAGAAGGAGAGCACATCGGTCGGCTCATCCTTACCACGATAGGTGCGGTTGAGCGCGCGTATCTGCTCGTCGTCCGTCAACACGATGCTAATGTCTCCTCTACTCCACCCTTCCTGACGCAGCAACAGGCGTATCGCTCGCCTCATCCACGACCGCCTCAGGCGGTGGGCTTGTCTGTCGGTAATCGTCACTGGCATGGGTCACCGCTGCTGAAGTAGGATATTCTACACGCGAGTGTAGCATCGCCACTAGTAATCGGCAGAACGCCTCCTGAATCTGATGCACTTCGCGGAAGGTGAGGCTACATTCGTCCAGTTGTCCGTCGGCGATTTTCTCTTGGATGATGTGTTGCACCAGGCTCTCGATGCGCGCAGGCGTCGGGCGCGTCAGAGCCCGCGAAGCGGCTTCCACCGCGTCTGCCAGCATGACAATGCCCGCCTCTTTGCTCTGCGGTTTGGGGCCAGCGTAGCGAAACTGCTGTTCCAGCACGGGGGTATGCATCTCGCATCCCGCCAGCGCCTGATGGTAGAAGAAGGAGATGAGGCTAGTGCCGTGATGTTGGGCGATGATATCGCGGATGGGGCGCGGAAGGCGATACTGGTCTGCCAGCTCCAGCCCATCCTTGACGTGCGCGGCGATGATTAGCGCGGAAAGCGAAGGCGAGAGCCGGTCATGCACGTTCTCTAAACGCTGGTTCTCGATGAAGAACTCGGGGCGGCGCATCTTCCCAATGTCGTGATAGTAGCACCCCACGCGCACCAACAGGCTATCAGCGCCGATGGCTTTGGCGGCGGCGTCCGCGAGATGGCTGACCATGATGCTGTGTGCGTAGGTGCCCGGCGCGCGTAGCATCAGCTCTTTCAGCAGCGGGTGTTCGGGAGAGCTGAGCTCCAGCAGGCGCAGGTGCGTCACCGCCCCGAACGGACGCTCTAGCACCGCGACGAATAGAGCAAATCCACCAACAGCTAACACGCTCATGAGCACTGCCCAAGCAGCTCCCACGCTCATCTCCGTGAGCGTCTCCTGTTGCATCCAGCCCAGCACCCACGTGAGCAACAACGACGTCGCACCAATCCACAGCCCTGCGCGCAACAGGTCGTAGCGGTCATGCATCCGCCGCACAGAGTAGATGCCGACCAGACTGCTCATCAGGCTGATGGCTGCAAAACGCATCTCGCCGTTCATGAGCAGGGCGGACTGTATGGAGAGCATCCCCACCAGCAGCGTCGCCAGATGGGGAGAGACCAGCACCGCCAGCAACATGCCTGCCATCGTTGTGCTCATCACCGAGAGGTAGCCCAGCTGCACGCCCGACAGGGGCAAGCCGAGCAGGCTGCTTCCCAGCTTCACACCTAAAGCACTCAATGCTACCACTACCGAAATCAGCCACAGCTGACGAGGCTGCTGGTACACGCGGGGATGGTAGTGGGCGATGTGCAACGCCGCGAGCACCACCAGCATCGTCACCAGAATCAGAATGGCGAGCACGCTTGCCCAGTGCAGACGCGGGTTGCGCATCCCTAGCGCGGTGAACATCTCGATATGCTGTTCCGTGACGCGCTCGCCCTGCCGAATCACCACGTCACCTGCCACCAGCGTACGGTAAACAGGGGGTGATTCTCGCCGTGCACGCTCGCGCATCGACTCAGTGCGGGGCACATCGGGCACGCGATTGGGACGCAGAGCTTGACTGCCGATTGCGGCGGCGATTCTGCCCAGTGCGCCCCGTCCCAGATGCTGGACGCAGCCTGCGCGCACCGCCCGCTGGCGCTCCGTCAAGTCAGCGGTGTCGGCGCGGATTTCGCGCTGCATCGCCTCTTCTACCTGAGCAGCGACCACCTCGCGCGCCCGCTGCAGGTCAGAGGAGGGAAGCTCAATCGCGGCGCGCACGAGGTCTGTGGACAGGAAGGGAAGTTGCTGTGATAGCCAACGTGCCGACTCTGCAGGACGCAGGGAACGCGCTCGGAAGATGGCGTCAAAGGCGTCCTCCACACTGCGCTGAGCGTCTACACGAGCGAAAGGCAGAGGCTCGTAGATGGTTTCCACCTGCTTCGCCGCCATCTCCTGTAAGCGGCGGGTCTCCTCTACGTCCACGTAGCGCACCGTGCGGTGCGCCCGAATTTCGCGTGGGCTGATATCTCCTACACGCAGAGTAACCTTGTCGGGAATGAAACGCCCTGAGAAGACCAAACACAACACCGCGATGGTAACTGTAGCGATACCTATCCTCTGCCAGTCCCAGCGCGGAACCAGGCGATACCGCAGCCAGGAAGGGACTGCGCGTAGCCGTTGGCGTTCACCCCGTTTGCTCATGGTGTAGTCGGCTCAGCTCCTCATGCCTTCTCAGGCGAGCAAGGTGCCACTGCACGGCATTCGCGGAGTGGCAGGTGGACCATCGCGGTGTAGTGATAGCGAGAACCCGTTGTCTATTTCGAACGCTGCTTGCGCCGGCGCGCCGCCTCCTGCTTGCGACGCTTGTCGCTCGGCTTCGTATAGTGCTCGTGTTCCTTATACTCCTTCAGGATGCCGGCGTTCTGCAGCTCCTTCTTGAATCGCTTGAGAGCACTGTCTATCGACTCGTTCGGTAACACCTGAATCTGCGCCAACGCAGATGCCTCCTTCTCTCAAAGATTTTCGGTATCGGACGTTTCCTCACAAGATTATACCGAAGGCGGGCATAAAAAGCAACCATCAAAAACTGGTTCGTTACGCAGGCGAGTTGCCTTGACAGTAGTGGGGTTGTTCCTGTACACTGTAGCCTGTATAGAGGAAGTGATGAACCTCTTGCCTCTACAAGGCAGAAAAGACGAATAGAGGCAACCTGAAGGAGAGTAGCAGATATCCGCATCCTGACGAAGAAGGGGGTATTACGTATGACACGGCGCGCCTTTACGCTCATCGAGTTGCTCGTCGTCATCGCTATCATTGCGATTCTGGCGGCGATCCTGTTCCCAGTCTTCGCCCATGCACGCGAGAAAGCACGACAGAGCAACTGCCTTTCCAACCTGAAGAACATGAACACGGCTCTCCTGCTCTACACGCAGGACTATGACGAGACCTTCCCGCTCACCGCGCCCGATAACCTGGTCGCCTGGTGGACGACACCTTGGGACCGCACACCGACCTCCCCGTTGGGCGCGGCACGGCGGCAGGCGTTCTGGTCCAACTCTATCTCGCCCTACCTGAAGAACTGGCAGGTGTACACCTGTCCTTCCGCTGAGGAGCGAAACATCCTGAATATCGACCCGGCGACCAATCCGATGCGTTTCAAGTCCGCCTTCACGCTGAACGGCTACCTGCAGGCGTGGCCGATTGCTGGCACGCCCTCACCTGCCAAGCTCATCACCTTCTGGGAAGGGCTAGGCAAGCAGGCGGTGTTCGGTTTCGCCATCGCGATGCCACTGCCATGGACGAAGGCAGGCGACCCGCGCGGCATGTCTACCCTGTGGCGCTACAGCGATAGCGGCGACTACTGCACTACGCAGATGTGGGAGACGCGCGCCATCCAGATTACGCACCGCATCCACGCGGAGGGCAGCAACATCGCCTACGCCGACGGGCACGCCAAGTGGATACGCCACCCCAGCGAGAACTCGCCCTGGGCAGCGCTCAACGAGCAGGGATGGCCCACCAGCCTGTGGGTACCAGCGAACTGTTCGCAGACAGGTTGCTGCCCTGCCTACTGGCATCGTCCGACTATCGAGTAAGGAGAGTGCAGAGATGCGTCGATGGTTTGTGGTGATACTGACCGCGCTGGCAGTAGCGGTGACCGTGACTGGATGCCAGAAACAGAAGGCGGAGGTAGCGGAGAAAGCGCCTCCTGGTGCTGCAGCGACCTCGCCGGGAACCTCTACGACCCCGTCAGGAGGCACTCCAGCGGGTACCCAGGTGCAGGGCGAGTAGGCACTCTGTGTCGGAGGGTGCTCCCTGAGGGAGCACCCTTGCTTTGGCA
>JANWXG010000055.1 GCA_025057335.1 bacterium
GTGCAACGCAAACCGTGCCGACTGCTCCGCGCTCTGGTGGATGACTGTCCCGGCGTCCATCTGCTTTTCCTCCTGCATCTTCAGGGCTCACACAACGGATTTTTCACGCATTGCAAGCCATCCTGCCTCCTTTGGGAGCCTCCACATTGTGCCTGCTCTGGGGTGAAGCGGTCTCTTAATACCACGTTAATTCTGATGCGATATGCTGCTAGCAGTGTTATGGGACATTTCTTGACGAGGAGGAGCGCTAGGCGATGCGCAACAGGTTCAAAGCGGTACTGATGCTGCTGGTCGCGTTGCTCAGCGTGCTGGTCGTTGGCTGCCAGAAGCAGGAAGAGACCACTGGCGGCACGGGCACGCAGCAGAGCCAGCCACAGTCGGGCAACTAAACGCCCAGCAGGTCACAAGACCCCCGTCACCGCAAAGAGCATCGGGGCAGCCGTGTTGTCCTCGGCGCTGAACTCTACAGCATGTACCCTCTTGCGGGGATGGGGGTTTTGCCATCTCAGCGCGCGCAGAGCAACGGGCGCGCCCTCTGCGGTCTGCCCGCGCCAGACCGCCTTCGCGAAGGGAGCAGGATTGAGGTCGTTCCACGCGCTGATGTTCACGCCGTACTCCAGCGGAACCGTCTCGCTTGTCCCGTCGGCATACAGGATGCGATAGCTGCCTACCCGACGGTTGCGGTCTACCTGCCAGCCCGTCGCGTGCAGAAAGTAGAGAGCGGACACCCGACGTCCTACCTGCAAACGCACTGTTCGAGGTAGGGGCTGGTAGGGCAACAGGCCACTGGCAAGCGCTACCGCCGACGGCTTTGCTACATCAGACGAGAGGCGAAACCGTACGCCGCCTAGCAGCTGCTCCCCGCGGGGCAGCTGGCGCAGGTCATGCTCCGCTCCCAGTCCCAGCCAGCCCGCGTCGCCTGTCTGCGCTGCGGAAAGGTTCATCGCCGCCGAGAGGTCCAGTGCAAAGCCAGGGCGCGGACGCAGAGTAAGCGGCTGTCGCTCGTACAGGTCGAGGAACACCTCGCCTGGCGAGTAAGGCAACTGCTCAGGCGGGGGGCTCTGGTGGTTCCATGCGTACTCCGCTGCCAGCACATACGCTGCGAACTGCCGGAACTCCCGTCGCAGAGCCGTCTCGCCCATCTCGTAGCCTGCCCATGTACTCTGCAGCAACCCCAGAGCGCTCATCCGATACGCTGCCTGCGCGAAGTGGTAGATATTCATCGGGCGATACCACGTAGTGGCAATCACTTCAAATCCTGCTCGGCTAAACGTCCAGAGATTCTTGACGATGAACTCCTCTGCCGGACGGGGTTGGTAATGCCAGTCGCAGATGATGATGTCCTTGGGCAGCATCTCCCGTCGGCGCTGCGCCTCCTCCGGGCTTTCGGCGAACGCCGCTGGGTCTGCCGACTCGCTTCGGTGCAACAGCATATCTCCCCACATCATCGTACGGATACCGCGCTGCTGGAAGCGCCGATAGTGGTGCAGCACGTCGTCTACAAACAGCTGCGTCAGCCCCCGCTTCTTACACTCCTCGTGGTAGGGGAATCGGCTGAACAGATGCACCTCGTCGTGGCCGATATGGAAGTATCGGGGTTGAAAGAGCTCCATTGCCTCGTCGTAGATGGCGTCGATGAAGGGGTAGGTGCGCGGGTGAAGAGGGCAGTAGGCGTTGGGCTTCTCGGGGTCCTCGGCGATGTCCATGTTCTGCCCGTTGCGAAACATCCACGCCGAATGCCCTAGCGACTGCACCAGCGGGACGACCTCCAGGTAGTGCTGACGCGCGAAATCCACCACCTGCTTGAGGTCGCGCTTGTCCATCGAGAAGTCCACCCAGATTGCGGGCGCGCTCTCCCAGCGGGTGTATTCGCTCTCCAGCACCAGATGGTTGAATTTCAGATGCGAGAGGACGCGCTGGATGAGCCGCTGGTGGAAGGGCAGGGCGTCTCTGCCTAGGAACAGGTGTACCCCGCGAAAGCGCAACGAGGGGTAATCGACGATTTGCGCCCTTCGGAGCGCCACGCCCTGCGGTAGTGCCTGCAGACACTGCTGCAGCGTCTGTGAACCGTAGAAGACGCCGCGCTCGTCCTCGCCGACCACGACCGCCGACTTCTCACCCACCCACAGCGCATATCCCTCTGGCTGCGCTGGCAACGACAGCCGCGCCTGCCACAGCGGAGGCAGGCGCGACAGATGGTGCCTCTGTCCAAAGACCACCACGCCCTCCCAGTGAGAAGGCGCTTTCCTCGTCACGCGCAGGTTCAGCCCGTAGCGGTCTCGCAGCATCTGCGCGAACGACTGCGCCGCAGGCAAGCACGCCTCGTCCAGCGCCACCACCTGCACCCTAGAGTGCAGCGGCAGAGAGCCTTCCAGCCAGTACACCTGCTTCGGCTGAGGCACCAGCAGGACAGGACGCGCCTCAGGTAGAACCGCCCCCTCCAGACGGACAAGCTGGGGAAAGACCTCAACGACCTCCTTCGGAGGCACTACCCGTTCTGCAGGAGTGAAGCGGAAGGTCACGCGCAGGGTCATAGGGGTATCTGCTCGCAGGGCAATCTTTCTGTAGCCCAGCCACAGCGTCGGACTCTCCTGCGCCCAGTCCTGCGGGCTTTTCCGACTGTCGAGCAACGCGATGTCCTCGTTGTCGCCCTCCGCACGGACCTCTAAAGTGCCCCATCGGAGATATAGCACCAGCCGACGGAAGGCGCGCACGAAGGCACCATCCCCCGTGCGCTCCTCTCGCGCCATGGCGGGAATCTTCCCGCTCGTCCTCCCTATGGGGGTCTCAGCAGTGTAACGGGAGCCTACCAGAAACGGCGCCCACAGGTAGCCCACTCCGTACTCTGCCACCGCGGGGGTATCTTGCGTGAGAGTGCAACGCCACGTGACCTGTAGAGTCTGGTCATCTAGCAGGCGCCACTCTTCGGTAGCAGTGATAGGCGAGTCGGGTTGGCGATGCTCCAGCACGAGGCAGCGTTCCTCTTCAATCACCTGCGCGCGCGGAGCAGTGCGACTACTGGAATAGTACGCCGTACTCCAGTCGGGGCTGATGACCTGCAGGGAGGTTCTTCTAACCAGGCTGACGTTCCCTAAAAGCAGCTCGATGCCGTTCGCGCCGCGATAGCGCGCCTCGATGTAGGGCGAGCGGATGCTCTGCGCCTCCAAGACCCCCACCAGCGCGCACAGGAGCACCGCCCAGAGAGGCTTACACATCACAGATTCGATACGCCTTGCGCAACGCCTCAATGGGGTCGCCCTTTGGACCGAACTCGTGCCCGATATAGCCCTCGAAGCGTAGCTCCTTGATGGCGCGCATTACAGCAGGATAGTAAATTTCCTGCGTCTCGTCAGGGTCGCGTCGTCCGGGGTTGCCTGCTGTGTGGAAGTGTGCGATATACTGGATGTTGGCACGGATTGTGCGAATCAGGTCGCCTTCCATAATCTGCATGTGGTAGATGTCGTACAGCAGCTTCACGCGCGGCGAGCCCACCCGCTTGCACACCTCCACGCCCCACCAGGTGCGGTCGCACTGGTAGTCGGGATGGTCTACCTTGCTGTTGAGCAGTTCCATCGCGAGCGTGACGCCCCTTTGTTCGGCGTAGGGTGCCACACGCTTCAACCCTTCCACACAGTTCTGAATGCCCTCTTCATCCGAAATGCCTCGTCGGTTACCTGAGAAGCAGATGAGCACGGGGATATCGTACTGGGCGGCAAGGTCGATGTTGCGCTTGAGCTCGTCCTCGATACGGTTGTGGTTCTCCCTGCGGTTCAGCCCGTCCGTGAGCGAGGCATGTCCCACTATGGTGACGATGCGCAGCCCCGAGGAGCGAATGTCGTCCCACAGCTGGCGCGGCGCCATCTCCACTCCGTGAAAGCCGATGCGTTTGAGCTCCGTCAGCGCCTGCGCTACGGGGAGCCGGCTGACAATGCCCCACGTCACGACCTGCTTCAACTTGCGCGGCGGGGGTTGCTCCTGTGCTACACCCGCATGTGGTAACGCACTGAGCGCCAGATTCGCCGCGACTACTGCACCTTCTCGCAAAAACTCGCGCCGCGTTAGGCGGTTTGCCGAGCGTTCAGCCACTCTTCTCGTCTCCTTGCCTCAACGGAGTTGGGGATAGCTTTCGCAACGGAGGGGGGAAAATCCTGCCGTTGTGTAATGCATTAGAGAAGAGCAGCCGAACGGCTCGGTGCGATATCACCAGGTGACTGGTTACGGTCTCGGCTCTCAACATAGATGAAAACAGACGGCGGCAGTTTTTACCTGCCGCCGCTGCAGGGACTATGTCAACGGGCTGCGCCCGGCTATGGGCACACTACATCTTCGCCAGCTCCTGCGGACCGATTTGCCGCAGTTTCTTAATCGCGCGCAGCTCGATCTGACGTACCCGCTCGCGCGTCACGCCGAGCTCCTGTCCGACCTCCTCGAGGGTACGCGCGTAGCCGTCCACCAATCCGTAGCGCATGCGCACCACTTCCGCTTCGCGCTCGGTCAGCTTGCTGAGGATGGCTTCGATCTGTTCGCGCCGAATCATCGCTGCCGTCACATCAGTAGGGGAGGGCGCGTTCTCCGCCTCGATGAAGTCGCCAATGGTCGAGCTGTCCTTCTCACCGACAGGCGTCTCCAGCGAGACGGGCTCCAGTGCCACGCGCATCACCTCTTCCACGCGGCGAGGTGACATCCGCAGGGCGCAAGCCACCTCTTCGGTGGTCGGGTCGCGCTGCAGCTCCTGTCGCAGCAGATTGCTTACCTTGACCACTTTCTGGATAATCTCGGCGACGTATACGGGGATGCGGATGGTTCGCCCTTGATTGATAATCGCACGAGCGATGGCGCGACGAATCCACCACGTAGCATAGGTGCTGAATCGGTAGCCCCTACGCCAGTCAAATTTCTCCACCGCGCGAATCAGTCCCAAGTTCCCTTCCTGAATCAGGTCGGGTAGGGCGATGCCGCGCGAGGCGTATCGCTTGGCGATAGAGACCACCAGCCGCAGGTTGCTCTCAATCAGGCGCGTCTTCGCCTCTTCATCACCCTCTGCCACGCGCTGAGCCAGCTCGATCTCCTCTTCGGGGGTGAGCAGGCGTGCCTTACGCGCCTGGCGCATCCACATCTGGAGCTCCTCGTCGCGCTCGTGGGTAGCCTCCTCCAGTTCGTCGACCAGCAATTCATCTTCATGCAGGTCAGCGATTGCCGGCTCGGCTACCAGCATGTTCTCGTCCAGCAAGGAGTCGAGCACATCACCCTCTATCTCGGTGACCTCCAGGTGCTCGTCCTCCAACGGCTCTTGGGCGACGGTGTGTGTGTTTCTCGTTTTGCGCAAGCTGTTCTGGTGACTCACTTTGTTCCCTCCCCTAGCTGACTGTCCCCGCTGTGGTGAGCCTTTGTGCACAAATTCACGGTCGTACTGTTATCGCTTCACGGTATATTAGACCCTTTCGGGAGCGGAAAGGATGCATTCCAGAAACGGTTTGTTATGCTTTTTCGGTGTATTTTCCACTACCTCTTCTTCTCGCTCTCTCGTGAGCGCATGAGCTTAGCGATTAGTTAGCTATTCTATGTATATCACAAAACGCAACAGGTGTCAACTTCCCCTTTTCCCTTCGTGAGGGAATTCTCAAGCAGGCTGCGCTATGCAATGGCTTTTTCATCTCCATATACGCCAGTAGATACCTCGGGGGTTCCTGTTTACTGCATTCCTGATAACGTCCGTTTCGCGCCTGTTAGTGACTCGTGTTCTTCGCTGCGGTCTCCTTTTGGGGGTCGTACGGGTCGACGTGGATAACTACCTGAGCGGGCGCCAGCTCCGCGGCGATGCGTTTTTCCAGCTCGTCTGCTACCTGATGTGCCTCTACGAGAGTGGCATCGTTGCGAAACACGATATGCAGGTCGATGTGGCGGGTATTGCCTGCCTTGCGAGTGCGCAGGTTGTGCCAGGAGTGGATACGCGCCTCGGTGTTGAGAATATGTTCAATGCGGGAGACTTCCGCCGAGGGCAGCTGGGCATCCATCAGGTGGTGCACCGACTTCGTGGTTAGGCTCCACCCGATGTGCAGAATCAGCAGCGCTACGCCGATAGCGACGAGCGGGTCTATGAGGTACCAGCCTGTAGCGCCGGTGAGAGCCAGTCCAGCGATGACACCCAGCGAGGTGTACACATCTGTCGCAAGGTGTTGTGCGTCCGCCTCGAGGGCAGGGGAGTCTTCTTCTCGAGCGACGCGGAACAGGTAGCGGGAGACCACTGTGTTCAGCAGGGCAGAGATGCTCATGACGGCGATGCCGAGAGTGAGGTTCTCAACGGGGCGAGGATGCAGTATCCTGTCCACCGATTCCACAACGATCCATATCGCAGCGCCGACGATGAGCAACGCCTCGAGAGCAGCGGAGATACCTTCCGCTTTACCGTGTCCGTAGGGGTGCTGCGCGTCTGGCGGGCGCTCGGCAATGCGCACAGAGACCAAGGCAATGAGTGCAGCCAACAGGTCGTTTGCGGAGTGGATTGCTTCCGCGATGATGCTCACGGAGCCCGACAGCCAACCGACCAGCAGCTTGAGCACGATGAGGATACTGTTAGAGCACACAGAGATTGTTGCTGCCAGCGCCTTCCGGGACAACGGTCTCCCCCCCGATGGCATGCCTCATCCGTTGCTCTCTTGCGAGAGCCGTTTCTGCAAGCTGGAGAGGTCGTCGGTGGAAACCGAAGCGGCGTTCAGGTTTTCCTGACGTATCTGCTCATAAATCTCTTTGCGGTGCACGGCGATATCTCTGGGAGCTCGCACGCCGATGCGAACCTGTTCACCTCGCACTTCCAGCACAATCACCTCGATTTCATCCCCGATGACAATGCTCTGATTCACCTTGCGCGTCAGGACCAGCATGGGAGCCCTCCGTGGCTTGAGGTTGCGCTTTCATCAGCTCTTGCAGAATGCTATGCTTAGTGGAGTAACACTCGTCCTCCACGATTACTTGGCGTGCCATGCGGGTAGCGGCATTGATGATGATGGGCCCCATCAGGTTTGCCGTCATTTGCTCCGGTTTGCCCGGAGGGATAGTCACTATTACGAACGTCAGGTAAGGGGTGTCCTCTCGCAGTTGTAGCGCTTCGACGTCTGCGTCCGAGATGGTCGGAGCATAGTCTGGCATGAAGTGGCGTGGCTCGATGACCACGAACGCTAGACCAGGCTCCTCCAGGCTTTGCAGCCAGCGGAAGGGGCTTTTCTCATCCAAGCATAGGACGACAAACCGCCGGTACTCCTCGAAGCCGAACAACCCCTGCGAGAAGGTAATCACCGCCTCCTCGTCCACCTCAATTCTACCGAAACGGGTGCTCTCGATGCAAGTCTTGTCCATTTCCCACAAATCCCTTACGCGAGAAAGTCCAGCAGGCTCAATTGCTGCATTCGTGCAGCCGTAGCAAGGGTGAACTGGTAGGTCACCTCCATCATGCGCAACTGCGTGATGGCTTCTGCTGCGTCCGCATCCTCGATGGTGCTCAGCAGCTCGGTGAAGTCGATGTCTCTCTTCTCCAGTCGCTGCTGGATCATCTCCACCTGCTGGATTTTGCTGCCCACGATGGCGCGCGTACGCAACAGGTTATCCATCTGGTTCTGCAGCTCCTGCAAGCCTTCGCGTGAAAGCTGCTCGATGTTATTGGTCTCGATGTATCGCACGACTTGCGCCATGGCACGGTAGATTCCCGTAACCAGGGGGTCGCCCTGCACGTTGATGCTCATCACTACGGCGGGGCTCAGCTCCACGTTCAGGTTCCCGTAGTCGCCGTGATAAATCAGCGTGTCGTTGTCGACACTGAAAGGCGGAGTGAGCGTTTTCAGCCCGCCAAAGATGAAGCGGTCGCCGTAGGTAGTGTTATTGCCGATGTTGACCACCTGTTCCAGCATCTGGCGAATCTGGTAGGCAATAGCGAGGCGCCCTTCGGTGTTCTGCGTGTCGGTAGCAGCCTGAATGGCAAGGCTTTTGGTCTGGCGCAGGAGGTTGTTCAACTCTTCCAGAGCGACCTCGGTGATGAACAGGAAGTTCTTAGCGGTGGTGAGGTTGCGCTGATACTGCTCGGTTTCTTGGAGCAGGCGGTGCAGCGTGATGCCCAGCGACGCGCCAAAGGGGTCGTCGGAGGGACGGCGAATGCGTTTTCCCGTGATGACCGCTTGCTGCGCCAGATGATATCGCTCGTAGTTGCGCTCCATCGCCTGTTGCAGGGCGTGATGCATCTGCGCCGTGCTGACTCGCATCGTGTGTCATCCTCCCAGAGAGATTATCGGCGTCCAGATAGGGCGGCGATGAGGTCTGCAATCGCTGAGTCCATCATACTCACCAGCTGTGCCGCTGCTTGATAACTGCGCTGATATCGCAGCAGGTTGGACATCTCCTCGTCCACATTCACTCCCGAGACCGACTCGCGCTCCGCCTGCAGGTTCTGCAGAAGGATTTTGCTGTTGTCACGCCCGATGGAAGCGGAGCGAGTGTGTTCGCCCAGCTCGGCGACAATGGCGCTGTAGAAATCAGGGAGGGTTTTGTTGTCTAGGCTAGGGAGTGTGCGCGCACGTAGTCGGGAGAGGGCGAGCGCATTGTTGCCATCCCCAGGGGCGCTAGTTACTCCCGCCGCGATGTGGTTGAGGTCGTTGATGTCTCCGCTGACGCGGATGTTCAGCGCGTTTGTGCCTTCCAGCAGGCGTTTGTTTGTGCTGCCATCCAGTCCATATCCTGCCTGATGGAGTGTGTTGACTTGGGTTACCAGCTCCTCTGCCAGCCGGTCTAATCGGTCTCGGTATGCGCGAATATACTGCATCGCGTCCATCAGGGCACGCATGCTGCCGCTGGAGACGGGAGCCCGCGCGCCAGTGATGTTGACTAACGCCTTGCCGTTGTAGTCAATACTGTCGGAGGGCAGAGCGCGTGTCCGATCGCCTTCCACGAGCACGAACTCCCCTAGGGAGATGCGCAGAGTGCCGTCTGCCATCTCCGTCGCGCGGACGCCCACGTACTCGGAGAGCTTCTCTACCAAGGCGGTACGCTGGTCCAGCAGGTCGCCAGATTCGGTGCCGAGCGCTTTCTGGTAGCGAATGCGCACATTCAGTTCGGCAATGCTCTGAGCCAGAAAGTTCACCTCATTGGCGGTCGTACGCACCCGCTGTTCCATCTCTAGAAACATTTCGTCTAGTCGGGCAGCTAGCTCACGAAAGGTGCGCGTCATTGCCTCAGACTGCTGTAGCACGCCCGCGCGGATACCGACGTTTTCTGGGTTTGCCGATAGCTCCTGAAAGGCGTTGAAAAAGGCGACGATACGGCGGGAAAGCCCTGCCTCCGTCGGCTCGCTGAAGACGTCCTCTACCTGGGTGAGCCGCTGGTAGAGCGTTGTGTAGCGGTGGTAGTCGCTGCTGGTTGCTGCCATCCGAGCGTCCAGAAAGAGGTCGCGAAGACGCTGGATGCTCTCCACACGCACGCCACTACCTAGGAACAGCGTCCGTACCCCCTGAAGCGCTAAGGGGTCGGTTGCCGCGAGGTGCACCCTCTGGCGCGAGTAGCCGGGCGTGTTAACGTTTGCTAGGTTGTGGCTCGTGGTGTTCATTGCCAGCTGCATCGACTGCAGCGCCCGAGACGCCAGCTCCAGCCCGAAAAATGTCCATGGCATCGCGTTCACACCTCCGTATCCACCACGACCGCAACGGGAGCCGGCGCAGAGGAGTAGTTCGTAGGGCTACCCGCAGCGCTGACCACCACAGCGAGCCATGTTTGCACGGTTTCCGCTGCGCGGTGAATCAGCTCGCGGTTACGTTCGTTCAGCTCCTGCAGCTGACGCACGTCGTGTAGCAGCTCTTGCTGCAGCCAGCGCAAAGTACGCGCGACGTGTTCGGGTGCGAGGTGGGCGCAGTCGGATAGGGTAGGCAGCTGCGCGTGCAAGCCTGCTTGGTCACCCAGGAGATGCACTATCTCTCTGCGTCGGCTTTCCAGCTGGTCAATCTCATCTAGGTGGCTCGCCTGTTGCTGGGTCACCTGCGCTAGTCGCTCTACGTCTGCCTCTGCCAGCGCGAGCGCCTGCTCACGAGCGAGCCGTATCAGGGCATGCACGTGCCGACGCTGCTCGCGCAAGTTCGAAAGCAGTTCTCGCCAGAGTGGATGGTGCTGTCTCGTCATGGTCGCTCCCTCCCGACACCTTCTGAGGTGTCCTGTAAATGCGCACTGAGTTTCTCGTACAGCAATTTGCCGATACCCAGCTGGTCAGTGCGTGCCAGCTGCTGCGCTAGCGTCTCGTCCATTAGGTCAGTGTACATCTGCAGGGTGTAGCTAGATGAGTTGGTGGGCAGCGTGCGCCGCAGAGCACGCAGCAGCTGATGCCAGAACTGTGCTTCCACCTGCCTGGTGGCTTCGCGCAGCTGCCACCGCTCTACCTGCAGGCTCCCACTCGGCTCGACACGCATCATTGCACCTCCACCTCCGCGTGGAGTGCGCCCGCCGCCCGCAACGCCTGCAGGATGGACATCAAGTCGCGCGGGCTCACTCCCAGCAGGTTCAACGCCTTGACCAGCTGCTCCACGGTGACCGCTTCAGGCAGGGCAACAAGACGCTCCGCCTGTTCGGTGACGCGCACGTCCCTGCGGGTGGTGGTCACGGTAGAGCCGCCCGACAGAGGCGCGGGCTGCGACACCTGCGGTTTCGCGTCGATACGAATGGTCAGGTTGCCGTGCGCCACGGCGGCGGGACTGAGTGTGACGTTGCCGCCCAGCACCACTGTGCCCGTGCGCTCATTGAGGATGACCCTGGCGGGAGTGTCGGGCTGCACGGTAATCTCCTGCAGGGCGGCGATGAGGGTCACTACATCCTCGCGCTCTTCCCCGCTAAGCTCCACGCGAACGGTACTGGCATCTAGCGCGCGGGGCAGCGTTTGCGGGAACTTCTGACGGATGGCGGAAGCTACTCGCGCCGCGGTAGTGAAGTCGGGAGTGTTCAGGGTAATCAGGATGCTGTCGTCTCTCACCACGCGGGCGGGCACCTCGCGCTCTACGATGGCTCCCGCTGGGATGCGTCCCACAGTCAGGTGGTTTTTCTGCTGGGAGGAGCCGCCAGAAGCGGCGCCGAAGCCCCCGACCGATATCGCTCCTTGTGCCACAGCGTACACGTTACCGTCTGCCCCCATCAGTGGTGTTTGCAGCAGGGTGCCGCCTTGCAGAGAGCGCGCGTCGCCAATAGAGGAGACCGTCACGTCGATGCGGCTCCCCTCCCGCGCGAAGGGCGGCAGGTCTGCGGTGACCATCACGGCAGCGATGTTCTTCACCTTCATTTGCCCCGCTGGCACAGTGATACCGAAGCGCTGCAACATGTTGGCAACGGATTGCGTGGTAAACAGAGTGCCTTTGCTGTCGCCTGTGCCCTCCAGACCGACCACCAGCCCATAGCCGATGAGCTGGTTGCCTCGCGCCCCGTGCACCTGCGCGATATCCTTCAGGCGCACGTCGGGCGCCGCCGAGGTCAGCGCAGCACAGACAAGCAAGCCAACAGCGAGCATCGCCTTGCGCTTCATCTCTTCACCTCTCAGAACAGCCATTTGAGCAACTTGGTGAGCAACCCCTCGCGCTGCTTGTTGCCGACAGGTCCCTTACCCTCATAATGAATCTCCGCCTGTGCAATCGCAGTAGAGGGAACAGTGTTCTCCGGCGAGACGTCCTCTGGGCGCACGATGCCCGTGAGCACAATCTTTTCCTTTTCCCCGTTGACGCCGATGGTACGCGTGCCCTCTACCCTCAAGTTGCCGTTCGGCAGCACCTCCTTCACCACAACGCTGATTTTGCCCACCAGCGTGCCACTGCGCGTCGTGCTGCCCGACGCCTGCGAACCTGTTTTGCCGCTCACCGACCACTCCGGGAGCAGGCTGAGTAGCGGCCCTACCCCTGGTTTGGTAGAAGCCGATTCGCTCTTTGCCGTCTTGGTATCGGCACGGCTGGAGGCGGTTGTGCTCTCAAAGATGAGCACAGTGAGCACATCGCCTTCCCGAATCGCCTTGCGGTCGGCATATAGGCTGCGCGTGCCGTCCTTCCACAGCGAGTCGGCGGCGAGGCCACCACACAGTGACAGGATGACGATGGCAATTCCAATAGCTCGCATGCTGCTTCCTCCATCTCAAGGCACATCTAACCTGACCGTTTGCGCATCTATCACAGTTGCCAGCAGGGTTTTGCGTGTGTCGGTGACCTGCACGCGGATGCGCGCTCCCCCCTTGCCGTCCTGCTGGGCAACCGCTCCTGCCTCAATGACCGCCCCACCCAGCGGGACGAGCAGCTTCACCGGCTGCCCACGGCGAATCAGGGCGGGTTCGTCGATGGCAGAGCGTTTCAGGGGGCTGCCTGCGGGGATGGTCTGCCTCGCGATTTTGCCCACTGCCTCGGCAGGGTCGGTGAGCCAATCCCCGCTGCTATCGCGCGTTGTCGTGCGCTGGACGGTGAGTGCAGAGTCGTCTATCATCTCTCCCGCGCGGATAGCGCGTTGTGCGACCAGCACCTCGCGCAGGTAAGCGACGCGCAGCCGAACGTTCAGTGTGACAGGAGCGCCTTCCGAGCTGGTCACCTGCACTGGCACCGTGTACAGCCCACCCCCTAGTGACCGAGGTTCGCCTGCGCCAATCTGCGCTTCACCCTTCGGCAGAGGCAGGTCGCGGGGGG
>JANWXG010000056.1 GCA_025057335.1 bacterium
AGGTTCTTCAGGTGCTGCTCGGCGGTTTGTGGTTTGTAGGGGCGTTGCCGCTCGCGTCGTGCGCCCAGATGCTTCAGCATCTCCTCGGTCACGTGCAGGGGCACGCGCAGGAACGCCTCTTTCTTGTTGGGATATTCCAGGATGGCGTTGACAATCTTTTCGAGGTCGCCGATGGACAGCTTCTCGTTGCGCACCTTTTCCACCAGGCGCAGCTGGGTGCTGACCTCCTTATTCAGGGGCAGCAGGGCGCGCGCGTGTCCCTCCGTGAAGGTGCCGTTGCCGTTCGCCGAGGGCGGCTTCATCAGCTCCTGCTGGATGACCTGCGGCAACTCCAGCAGCTCCAGGTGTCGGCGCAGGGTGGTCTCGCTGACGCCCAGCGTACGCGCCACCTGCTCCCAGCTCATCATCGTCAGCAGCTTCTGGATTGCCTGCGCCCGCTCAATCGGGTTGAGGTCTTCGCGCTGGAAGTTTTCCAGCAGGGCATCGGCAGCCGCTTCCTCATCGGTCAGCTCGCGGATAATCGCGGGGATTTCGCTCAGCCCTGCCATCTGTGCCGCGCGGTAGCGGCGCTCGCCCATCACGATTTCGTAGCGTCCGTCGGCGGTCGGGCGCACCACAATCGGCTCCAGTACGCCGCGCTCCTTGATGGACTGAGCCAGCTCCTGCAGCGTCTCCTCGTAAAAAGTCTGTCGCGGCTGATTCTTGCCAGTGACTATCTGCTCGAGCGGTATCATCTGCATGTCAGGCATCTCAGGAAGTCCCTCCCTGTGTCTCTTCACAGATTCCTTTCCATACCCGCCCCTGCTGAAAACCCGTATCGCTGCGGGTTTCCACCGTTGTCCCCTTTGCTCCACGCTCCCGCAAGCCGATAATAACCTTAGAACATCCAGAGGCATCAAGCGGGACCCATGGAACAAGCAGCGCGTTTCGACACCCTGTTGGTTTGCGGAGTGCCTGTACTGCAGTGGCGTGGGGCGGCAACTGAGACAGCGATTCGTCACTGCCAGCAGATACTGCAGGCGCTGGCCCGTCACGGGTATCGTGAGGTAGTTCTGGACCTGCAGCAGGTAGCGCTCTCTGCCCCACAGGGATGGCAACGCTTTCTCCGCACTCTGGAGAAGACATTGCCTGCTTACCTGCATGCGGAGGTCGTGTTGCCTGCAGAGCGCCAGTCCGAACGTTCTCTCAAACGGATACGGGTTGTGCCGTCTACCGCCCTCGCGCTGAGCCATCTCACCCGATTGCCACTGGCTAGTCTACAGGGGGCACAGGTAACGCACATCAGCTGGCAAGAATTCAAGGATGAGGAGTGAGTTGCATGGAGCAAAAGCAGCCGACAGACTTGAAAGTGGTGCGCATTATCGACCCCTCGCTGTGCGTGGAGTGTCGATTCGCCTATATCGCGACAGTGGAGCTAGTGGACGGTAGTCTCAAAGAGATGCTCTACTGCCGTCGACTGGACTGTGATAACTGGGATTACGCGGACTGGGAGGAAGAGGAATGGAAGGCGCTGTGGGGCGAGGAGGCTGCATAGCGCTGTGGGAGCGATATGAACCATCCCACTCCACTGCCACACTGTGCCTGCTCCGACGGCTGAGGCAGATTTCGGCGGAGCAGACGTTGCTCGCCGTAGCACGGCTGGAGGGGCTAGAGCAGAAGCTCCAGCAGGCTCTCCTGTGGGGAAGCCGAGGGGACGTCGCGCTCCATGCCGAAACTTAGGACAGACCTACAACAGTTGAGGCGACAGCAAGCCCTTCTCTAGTTCCTCGACGATAGCAGCGGCCCGCGCCGCTGGGTCGTTGTGTGCCGTGACAGAACGTCCCACCACCAGATAGTCCGCCCCTGCTCGCAAGGCGCGCGCCGGCGTCGCGACGCGCCGCTGGTCGCCTGCGCTTTCCCCCTTCAGACGGATGCCAGGGGTCACAATCAGAAAGCCTTCCCCTAGTCGTCGACGCAACCTGCCTGCCTCCTGCGCTGACGCCACGACGCCGTCCATCCCCGCCTCCTTTGCCAGCGTCGCCAAATGTAGCACTTGATTCACCGCTCCACGCCGCGTGCCCACCTGCTCGCGCAGCTCCTGCGAGGAGAGGCTGGTCAACACGGTCACCGCCACCAGCAGGGGCGGTTTGGGGGCGGAGTGCGCCGCCTCCACCGCCGCCTCCATCATGGCGCGTCCGCCCGAAGCATGCACGTTCACCATCCACACGCCCATCCGCGCAATCGCTCGCACCGCCCGCGCTACCGTGTGGGGAATGTCGTGCAGTTTGGCGTCGTAGAAGAGGCGTTCTGCCCCAGCCTCGTGCAGGCGGTCGAAGATACCGAAGCCCGCTGCGTGCACCAGCTCCAGCCCCACCTTAAAACCGCCCACATAGGGCGACAACATCCGTACCCAGCCCACCGCCTGCTCGAGGTCGGAGGTATCCAGCGCAATCAGAATTCGCTCTCGGGCTTGCATCGCTTCACTGTGCCTACGATGTCCTTCACGTCCTTTTCGCCCTGCTCGCGCAGGTACTGCTCGATGCCCTCCAGCACCTCAATGCTCACGCGCGGGTTGAGGTAGTTCGCCGTGCCCACCGCGACCGCCGACGCCCCCGCTAGCAGAAACTCCACGGCGTCGGTCGCGTTCATTATCCCTCCCATGCCGATGAGGGGCACCTTCACTGCCTGCGCCACCTGCCACACCATATACAGCGCCAGAGGCTTAATGGCTGGTCCCGACAAGCCGCCTGTGATGTTCGCCAGTTTGAAGCGACGTGTTTTGGCGTCGATTGCCGTGCCCACGAACGTGTTCACCAGGCTGAGGATGTCCGCCCCGCCGTCCACCGCCGCCCGCGCGTTCACGGTAATGTCGGTCACATTGGGTGAGAGCTTCACTATCAGGGGCAGGCGAGTGCGCCTGCGCACGCGGGAGACCACCTTGCGCGTCGCTTCAGGGTCTACACCGAAGTGGATGCCCCCTTTCTCCTGGTTGGGGCAGGAGATGTTCAGCTCCAGCGCGTGCACGCCGTCCACTCCATCCAGTCGCTCCGCCAGCTGCTCGAACTCCTCATAGGAGTCGCCCGCGATGTTGACGATGACCGCGCACCGATACTGGCGCAGGAAGGGTAGCTTCTCGTGGATGAAGGCTTCCACGCCCACGTTCTGCAAGCCGATAGAATTCAGACAACCTGCTGCCGTTTCTACCATGCGCGGCATGGGATTGCCTGCACGTGGATGCAAAGTGGTACCTTTCACCATAATCCCGCCCAGACGGTTCAGGTCTACCAGGTCAGCGTATTCGCTGCCGTAGCCGAACGTGCCCGACGCCACCAGCACCGGGTTCTGCAGACGCAGCGGACCCAGCTGCACCTCCATCTTGACCTTGCTCATGCCCATACCACCTCCGCCGCGTCGAAGACGGGACCGTCTACACACGCCCGCTTGTAGTCGATTCCGTTGGACGTGCGCACTTTCACCGCGCAGCCGAGACACACTCCCAGCCCACAGGGCATCATTGTCTCCATCGAGACCTGGCAGGGCAGGTCGTGCTTCTGAGCGAACTTCGCCACCGCCTCCAGCATGGCGGAGGGACCGCAGGCATATACCTGACAGCGTCCGCTGGGCAGTTCGCCACGTTGGCTCAGTCCCTTCAGGATGTCCGTGACCTTGCCTTTTTCCCCTAGACTACCGTCCTCTGTCACCGCCCACAGGTGCACTCCGAGCTCCGCAAAATGCTCCTGGCATACCAGCAGGTCGTGCCGTCGCGCGCCATTGACTACCACCACCTGCTGGCGAGGCACCCCCTTCTGCACCAGCTCCTCCGCCAGCAGATACAGCGGCGGCGCGCCGACACCTCCAGCCACCAGCACGTGCAACACCTCGCCCGCTGGTTGGCGCACGAGGAAACGGTTACCCAAGGGCCCCACCACGAAGACGGTATCGCCACGCCTTTTCTGCGCTAGCAGCTGAGTAAGCGTCCCCCGCACCAGGTATATCACCGAAAAGTCGCCCCGTTCGGGGAAGGTACGAAACACGCTGAACGGTCGCCCAAATAGAGGCTCGTAACCGCTTTGCACCCGCATCTGCACGAATTGCCCAGGCTGAGCGTGCCGGGCGACGACAGGGGAGTGCAGCTGTATCTCGAACTGGCTGGTCGCTACTTGTCGGTTCGCGACCACCTCACAGTACTCCGCGCACCGCATGAAACACCTCGTTCACGATTTCCCTTTGCCAATTCAGTTTACCCGAGGATAAATCCTGCTCAGTGGGCGAGGCGTCTGGCGTCTCGATATCTTGCAGTTGACCTCACCCCCAGCCCCTCTTCCAGCAGGAGAGGAGCGAGGCACACTGTTGTGTGCCACACGACAAAACAACCTCACACGCCTGCAGCCGTCTCCCTTCTCCTGTTGGGAGAAGGGGGATGAGGGAATGACATGCAACCCACATGTCATGCTGAGCCAAAGGCGAGGCATCTCTACACACCTCACGGCGTTCACCTGACACTGAAGCGGGTACCGTGTAGACCTGCTCTGGGAATACTGTATTGTCAAGAAATTTTTACTTTAAGTGCTTGACACGGGGGCGGTTGATAATAAGATAGAAGCATGAACAGGAAAGGAGGAGGTATTCATGATGCGCACGCTCTTGATAACGCTAAGCGTCTTTGTAGTCGCCCTTGCTAATGCAGCCGCCCAAGTGGTAGTAACATGGAATCCCCTAAGGCTACAAGGTGGCGATAGCGCTACGGGTCCTGGGTTCAGCTCCTCTGCCACATACAACTGGGACGCTAGTAACCTCTGGACACGAGCTGAGGCAGCTGTGTGGTGGCTGAATGACCCGAGCGTCACAACGACCGCACACGCCCGAATTGTAGCGAGCCAGACAGGCAGCATTATCTCATCTGGCAACTACAATTCTCTAAAAGTGTGGGGACGCATCACACACCACGCCTCTGCTCAAATCACATTCTTCAACGGTCAGCTTACCCAATACTACCGCTCTCTGGGAACTGTTAGAGTAGATAGCCATAATGGTGGTCTGCTATCCTGGGAAAGGGAAAGTTCCGTCCCGTGGGGCACAGGATATACGCCTAGAGACGGCTGGTTTCTGCTGGCGGATATTCCCAACTGGAACCAGTCACCTGTTGAGCTATATCGAGAAAGTACCTCACAAGCGAGGTGTTCCCGTACTGGTATCAACTTACTGGCTGAAAGAGTAGAGACCACTGTGAGTATCCTCGTGGAAGGATACAACAGGTAAACGGCGAAGGAGAAACATGCATACATGCATGTCTCTCCTCGCGGGGGTTGAAGCGGATGAGATCTCTGAGCTTCAATACTACCCAAGTTGCCTACGACCCTGAAAACGGTTCACCGCGTGCCAGACGTGACTGGGTAATTCACTCCGCTGGTGCCAGCCTCTTGCGTGCAGAGGTCAGACAAGCGAAGGAGCTGGCTATGGGGCATGAGGAATATATTCGTTACCTCATCATCGTCAACCATGACCACTTCTGGTTCAAGCGATACGAAAGTCAACTAGCTCCGCAGTGGGTATACCATCATCGGATATCGAGATACGTTCCCTACTCTGACTATTACTATACCCCCAACGACTCTGACCTCTTCTACCGTCACTGCGCTGGCGCGAGTCTGCTCCTGCGGCAGCTGTCCCCCCTGGAACCAGTGAAAGCAGCGCCGTTCGGGGTATCTCTGAAAACACCTGTACTCTGCCCATATCCTCACGTTACCCACGCTGTGGCGGGCGAGTGGTCAGACGGAGCAACTATGCCCACACTCCTACAGGGACGGGACTACGCGAACAGAGAGGTCTGGCGCACGCAAATCACTGTTTCTGGCAAACGGCTCAGTCAGGCGATAACCACTGTGAAGGAGGGCTTCCTGTTTCAGCGGGTCATGCAAGGGTATGGAGACCCCGCGAAGGAAGACATCCACTACTTCATCACGCGCACAAAACTGCGTCTACCTGCGCGGCGCATTGTGAAACGGTACAAGATGTGGCAAGGCAGACCCGTGTTGAGGGTGGTAGAAGGTTTCGAGAAGCGTCGCTTTACCCTGCTGGAGTTCTCGAATTACGCCACAGTGGACGTGGACGAGAAATGGTTCCGCCTGCAGGAGAAACCTAACTTCGATGCAGCAGAAGAGCTGAAGCATATCCCACGGCCGAAGGTAATCCGCCCGCCATATGTGGAACCTCCGCCGGAGGCTTTTCTAGAACACCCTGCTAAGCGAGAGGGTTTGAGAAGGGTACGCAACTCGCCCAAAGCGCTAACTTATCCAGCAGCGTTCGCGCATTTCCATTTCGAACAAACGTTCCTCCTGGCGGTGATGGAAAACATCATGCTCTGGCAGCATGGCTATTCACTCTTGCCGTGAGGGGGCAGCAATGAAAACAGCCTTCTGGTGTTGTCTGACGGTCCTCTTGCCCACATCTACCGTCCTTGCTCAGCGTGCGAACGTGCTCCAGCCGTATCATCTCCCGCAGTTCGCTGCCGATGCGCGGTTGCGCCAGCAGGTAACGTTCACAGCGCCCGGTGTGCCTCTGTCCGACGCCCTGCGGCGGCTCTCCGAGCAGACGGGAGTAGAACTTCGGGCGAGCAGGGACGTAGGGCAATGGCGTCTGGTGGCGCACGTGCAGAACCTCCCCTTGGCTGACCTACTCGCCTCCATCGCTTACGTGTTCGACCTGAGCTGGCGTGTTGCGCCGGGGCGTGAGGAGCAGCCTGCCGTGTATGAGCTGTATCAATCCTCGGCGCAGGCGCAACGCGCGCGAGGCGAATTCGAGGAGCGAGCGAGTCTGCTCCAGCGCATACTGCCTCAGGCGCTGGCGGAGGCGCACAAGCGGTTGCAGACCAGAGATGCCTCTGCCGAGACGCCTTCTCGCATCCGCTCTGAAAAAGACCTGGTACTGTTCTACGCCGATATCTTCGTGAAAGACCCCATGCTACGAGCAGCGGCTGGCTTACTGGACGCACGGGCAATCAGTCAGCTGCTGTCTGGTGAAGACGTGGTCGTGCGCGGTGAGCAGCTGAGTGAGGCGCAGCAGCGTCTGCTACTCAGTCGCCCCTTTGCTCTATCCGCTTCTCAACAGCCCGAACAGGGATTGGTAATTCTGCTGCGCTGGCGCTATAGGCCGCACAGCTCGATGTTGAGCGCGTCTGTAAACATCCTCTACGGAACAACAGGATGGGGAACTAAACAAAGCGGTCTACTCCTGCCTCCCTCCCCATCAAGGGGAGTCTATGCATTCCACGATGCCACAGACTTACTTAGCCTCATGTCCTCCGAGGAGCTGCGCCGCACCCTTCCCGAAGAGGGCACCCCTCCCAAACATCTCACGGTTGCCGAACTGCTCCATCGCCTGTCGGTGATGGCTTCCCTCAACGTGGTGGCGGAATACTACCCACTGTGCATGCACCTGTGGTATCCCTCGGGAGCGGGTAGGAACGCGCAGGAGGTGTTGCAGATACTGCTGCAGGGTAACTTCTACCAGCCGCAGCGAGTGGGCAACACGCTGCTCTTCCCAGCGAAGAACCGCTACGAGCAACGTCTCTGCGACGTGCCTGCTGCCTCCATCCGTCGCTGGCTGAATGCTGACGGATGGTTTGGACTGCGCCTGCAGAGCCTCCTGGAAATAGAACGGCTCACGCCTTTGCAACGGCGCGCTCTGGGCGCATGGGCGGAGGCGGAGCAAGACCGTTTCGGCAGGGAGGGCGATTACCGTGCGGCAGTTTACTATACGCTATCTACCCTGTACTCTGGGTGGGGTACTGTTGTAGAGGTCTGGCGATTGCTCACGGCGCTGCCGCCTGCAGCGCGGTTGCGGGCGCTGTCGGGACAACAGGTTGTGATAAACGACTTTGCGCCCGTAGTCAAACTCCCTCTGGATGAGATAGACATTCCCTCTTTCCCCGTGAACTTAGCGCAAGTGCTTCCCTCGGAGCGGCTATGGGTGCAGGTGAAGCGAACGGTCGCTCAGCACTGGGCGTGCGAGAAGCCGCGCTTCGCGACGGTGAGCAACTTGGATAGCCTGTGGCTCAGCCATCCAGGTGAATCGCTCGAGGCGTTCCGCCGCCGACTGCAGGACAAGGAGAAAGTGCAGGCGGAGCGCTTCGTGCGAGTGGAAGTGGAAACCCTCGTGCTGCGCTTCGGCGTGGGCAATAGGTTCATCGTCGACCCAGAGATACAGCTGGCGCGTTTCCGGCATAGGTGACTCTGGCGAGTAGCTTCACCCCCCAACCCCTCTTCCAGCGGGAGAGAGGACAGCCCGCAACGCCGACAAAGGAGGCAGTTGTCCCTAGGACCTGCCTGCGCCGTCGGAGGTGCAGGGTCGCGACGGAGCACGACCATCTGGGCGTCCTCCCGGCGAGGAAAATATTGACGAGAGAGGTTCCTGCCGAGCCTTTCTCCTCCCCGCGAGCGGGGAGGTGGGGGCAGGAGGTTTTCAGCTCACTAGGAGGTTAGCCCTCCATGTACTAAACTGTGAGACGAAGCTGTTGCCGATCTACTGCAGCGCACTGAAGTGCGCGCTACAAACGTGCCTGTTCGTAGTGCAGGCTATAGCCTGTGAGGAGCACGCGACGCACATGTCATGCTGAGCCGAGGGCGAAGAGGGACAGAGATTCTTCGCTTCGCTCAGAATGACAATCAGTCTGGAGGGCGACCTGCCGAGCCGTTCTCCTGTCATGCTGAGCGATAGCGAAGCGTCTCGGAATACCTTCGGACTGAGATTCTTCGCTTCGCTCAGAATGACAAAACATGTCCGAATGACAACGAAAAGGGACGGCGAGGCTCGTGCCGAGCCGTCTGCTTTGAGTGGTCGCGGCGGAGCGTGACCCTCCAGAGATTGCTTGGAGGGATGCGCTCTGTCGCATCCACAGGCGCGCAACGCAGCACGCTCTCCTACAACGGATACTGCCGCCAGGAACGGTCGCGACGGAGCGCGACCCTCCAGAGATAGCCTGGAGGGATGCGCTCTGTCGCATCCACAGGCGCATGACGAAGTGCGACCTTTCACCTGCTCGTTAGGGCGCGGCTTCCGCTAGGCTGTTTCCATCCCCGTACGGGAAAGGGAAGGAGAATGGGAGAACGCCTCATGCAGAAAAGGAAGCGCACTGCCGTGCGCTACTACAAACACCTCCGCTTTCAGTGGAGAGTTTATGCAGGTGCTCTGTTCACAGCCCACTATTGCCATAGCAGGTCACTGGGAAACAATCGCAAATTCATACTTTCACACGGCGTTACAACCCCTCCCCCTCCGCGAACAGGCTCAGCTGGCGCCTACTTTGCGGGGAGGAGCGCTCCGCACGCGGGCTGCGGCTGGCGTGGCGCAGGAGCAGCTCTTCGCTGATGGCTCTGGCTTCTGGAGTGCGGTAGGCAGAGAAGAGACGCTGGCGCGCCGCTCGCGCCGCCGCCTCATGGTCTACCACAGGCGTGGGATAGTCCACTCCAATGCGACACCCGTACTCCTCCTGTAGGGAGAGAGGCATCCGATACGGCTCGTGAATCCACTCGGCAGGCACCTTTCGCAGCTCAGGAACCCATTGCTGAATGAACTTGCCCTGCGGGTCTAGCTCAATGGACTGTTTCACGACGTTGTAGATGCGCAGGGCACTGATGCCCGTTGTGCCCGCCTGCATCTGAACTTGGCTCCAGTGGATGCCTGGCTCGTAGTCCACATACAGCCGCGCCAGATGCAATCCCACCTCACGCCATGGCTGCCACAGGTGGTAACAGGCAAAAGCGGTCAGCATCGCGCGCATACGGAAGTTAATCCATCCCGTCGCGCGCAACATGCGCATACAGGCGTCTACAAAGGGATAGCCCGTGCGTCCCGTCGCCCACGCCTCAAACAGGTGCGGGACGAGCGTTGTCCGCTCGTTGGCGAGGGCGGGGTGCATCGGCTCGAATTCCAGGCTGGGCAGGCTCTCTAGGCGCTGCATGAAGTGGCTGCGCCATCGCAGACGCGATTCGAAGGCTTGTAATGCTCGCACGAGCGGTTCCGAGCGATCGCCCTGCGCCTGAAGCTCCTCGGTGCGCTGACGAGTGGCATGTACCACCTCGCGCAGGGACAGCGTGCCATACGCGAGGTGAGGCGACAGGCGCGAACAGGCATGTACCGCCCGTGCAGGCGAGGACATACCGCGCAAGTATCCCGACACGCGCGAGTGCAGGAAGCTGTACAGCAGTTCCAGCCCACGCGCCCGACCGCCGTGCTGGGGATACGGGCAACGGTCTTCGCCGACGGAGGTAGGTAACTGCTCGCACGGCGCGTCCACCAGCTCCACGCGACCGGGCGCAGGCAGCGGCGGCTGCGAGACGAAAGCGCTCCACGCCTCGCGCCAGCCGTCTCGCCCCTGCAATCCGCGTATCACTCCGTCCTGTGGCAGCTCGTGGAAGGGGACCCCCCGCCGCCTCGCCCACCGACGCACGCGCTTATCGCGCTCGAACGTCCAGCCGTTGCCCGTCTCCTGATGCGCCCACAGGGCGTCGATGCCGCATTGCTGGTGAATCTGCTCCAGCACCTCAACGGCATCACCCACACGAGTGACCAGCCCCTTGCGCCTGCCTGACAGTTTGCCTATCTCCAGGTCCAGCTCCTGCAGGCACTCGCGAATGAATCGCCACTGACGTTGCGAGGTATCAGGCTGACGCCAGAGCTCGGGCTCGAAGAGGTATAGCGGAAGCACCCTGCCTTGCCCTGCCGCCTCTCGGAGCGGAGCGTGGTCGTGCACGCGCAGGTCTCGCTTGAACCACACCACTTGGATGCCCATCTCATGAGGGATTATACCCTGCAGGGAAGGCTTTACCTCGTCCTGCGCCGAAACTGCAACATAGGATGAGCAGCGAAGTGACGACCTTGCCGAAATGGCAGTTGCAGGCGGTGCTGGTGGGTCAATCGGTCGCCACCACCATGATCCTGTACGGTCAACCCTACTACGCGAAGCAGTCGCTGGGATGGTCTCCCGCCACCATTGCGCTGACGCAGGCAGCGATTGGCATGCTGACGGCGATCAGCTCGGTGCTGGGCGGAAGAGTCATCGAGAGGCGCGGTTGCTGCGCTTCGCTGCGGTTGGGGCTGTATGGGCTCATCGCAGGTTCCCTGGCGGGCTGGACGTTGCCCGAAGGGTGGAACATGGTGGTGGCTATCGTGCTGGTCGCAGGCTTTCAGGGCTTTATCTGGCCTGCCATTGAAGCTGCTATTACACGAGGCGAGCCGCAGGAGCGCGTACAGCATCTGGTGGGTATGTACAACATCGGTTGGTCGGGCGCGAGCGGTCTCGCCTTCTTCCTTACTACGCCTGCGATGAGCGCGTTTGGCTTGCGAGCAATGTATGCGCTGCCCCTGATGCTTTACCTGTTCAACCTGTTTCTGGTGCGGAAGGTGTTGCCCGACTACGATAGCATTCCCGACGAGCACCACACGGTCGTCGACCCCGAAGGGGTGGAGCTGACCCCCCAGCAGCGCCACGCCTTTCGCCTGCTGGGCTGGCTGGCGAGCCCGATGGCGTATGTGGCGATCAATGTCATCGTCACCTACAACCCGGCAGTAGCCCAGCGGATTGGCGTGAGCTTTGCCACCGCCAGCAGCTGGTTCAGCCTGTGGTTCTACGTGCGCATGGTAGCGTTTGACCTGTTGCGCCGCTGGAGCGGTTGGCACTACCGCCCCAGCTTGCTGTTCGCCGCGTTTGGCGTGACCATGCTGAGCTTTGCGGGCATGATGCTGGCGCCGTCACTGACAGTGCACCTGGTGGCACAGGTGCTGTTCGGGCTGAGCATCGGCTTGCTTTACCAGTCCTCGCTGTTCTATTCCATGGCGGGCAGCGCGGAGAAAGGCACGCATGGCGGATTCCACGAGTCGTTCATCGGTTTGGGCATTGCAACAGGGGCAAGCATGGCGTTTGTAGGCAACCGCCTCGCGCCGCAGCATCCAGGACTCTCCGTCGGGCTGGTGTGGGCGGTGATGGCGGTTGCCCTGCTGGCGATGTGGCGGGTCACTCGCCAGATGCGGTGACACTCGTCAGGCGGGAGGAGAACCCGTCGCGATGGCTCTCTATTCTCGCCGAATCTGTGAGTATGGGTTCGAGTTTTCTACCTGCAACTCTTCCACCTGCGCTGCGTTGTTCAACTCCTTGTAGTCAGCGCCATCTATCGCCTTTCCTGCGCTACCGCTTCAGAAGGCACAGGGTGAAAGTGCTCAAGCAAGCTAGCCTGTTTGAACAGCTTCTAACAGACAGGGTTACGCAACCTGCTGGACGTAGCAGTGGTGAAGCACGAAGATGTTGCCAAGCTGGGGTAGCCAGAGCGGTTTCACACTAAGGCGGTCGAGAAGATGTTGGGCATTTGCTCGTCGGTGCAGGTTCACGGCAAGCAGGTAGAAAGGTTCGTGTGTTCGCAACCTCGTTACCAGTGGGAAATGCTCTGGTGTTTTGCGTAAATTTCAGTAAAAACGGTTCTCTCCATATTGACAAAACAAACAAAGACGTGTATAATAACAGCGAGTGCTGGGCAGGTACCACCCTTGCCTGCGCGGAGGAGGTATGAAGCATGAGTGACGATGCGAGTAGCGACTTGGAACCGCTACCAGAAGCTACCGCACTACTCGAATTGATTGACA
>JANWXG010000057.1 GCA_025057335.1 bacterium
GTACTTTAGTGCGCCCAGCAGGCTAAAGCCTGCACTACGAACGAGCAAGTCTGTAGTGGCGCACTTTGGACAAAAGCAACGGCTCGGCAGGAGCCTCGCCCTCCAGACCTTTTGTCATTCTGAGCGTCAGCGAAGAATCCCTGAGATGCTTCGCCTTCGGCTCAGCATGACAACACTGGAGGGTCGCGCTCCGTCGCGACCATGAAACCTAACGGCTCGGCAGGAGACTCGCCCTCCAGAGCGAGTGGCAGGTCGTATTTCGTCACATGCTTGCGGATGCGACGGAGCGCATCCCTCCAAACCAACTCTGGAAGGGCGCAATCCGTCGCGACCACACGCAACCAATCGCTCGACAGGAGCCTTGCCCTCTGTATGCAGGTTGGAGGGCGAACCTCTCGGTGAGCCATCCCCCTCCCTTCCCCTCCTCGCACGCGGGAAGAAATGCAATAGGGGCGCACTGCCGTGCGCCCCTAATCGGTGGGAGCCTCAGCCCGCCTGCTACACGTCGAAATACAGCACGAACTCGTAAGGATGCGGGCGCAGTGCTACCCCTTCTACCTCTCGCTTCTGCTTGTACTCGATGTAGGTCTCGATCAGGTCCTCGGTGAACACCTCCCCGCGCAACAGGTACTCATGATCCTCGCGCAGCGCCTGCAGCGACTCTGCCAGGCTCGCTGGCGTGTGCTGGATGCCCTTGCGCTCCTCCGCAGGCAGCTCGTACAGGTCTTTATCGATGGGGTCGGGCGGCACGATTTTGTTCTGGATGCCGTCGATGCCCGCCATCAGCATCGCCGCGAAGGCAAGGTAGGGGTTGCAGGAGGGGTCGGGCGCGCGGAACTCGATGCGCTTAGACTTGGGGGAGGCAGAGTACATCGGGATGCGGATGCACGCCGAGCGGTTGCGCTGGCTGTAGATGAGGTTGATGGGCGCCTCGTAGCCCGGCACCAGGCGGCGATAGGAGTTTGTGGTAGGTGCCGCGAACGCCAGCACGCTGGCAGCATGCTTGAGGATACCGCCGATGTAGTAGATGGCAGTCTCCGACAGCCCCGCGTAGCCCCGCTCATCATAGAACAGGTTCACACCGTCCTTCCACAGGCTCTGGTGTACGTGCATTCCCGATCCGTTGTCCATGAAGATGGGCTTGGGCATGAAGGTGGCGGTGTAGCCATTTTGAAAAGCGGTCTGCTTGACCACATACTTGTACTTCATCAGGTTGTCGCCCATCTGCACCAGAGGAGCAAAGCGGATATCGATCTCGCCCTGTCCCGCTGTGGCGACCTCATGGTGATGCACTTCGACCTCAACGCCGATTGACATCAGGTTCAGCACCATCTCCGTGCGCAGGTCTTGCAGCGAGTCCATCGGCGGGCAGGGGAAGTAGCCTTCCTTGTAGCGCACCTTGTAGCCCAGGTTGGGCTTCTCGTCTCGCCCCATGTTCCAGGCGCCTTCGTCGGAATCGATGAAGTAGTAGCCCGAATGCTGGTTCTGGTCGAAGCGCACGTCGTTGAGCACATAGAACTCCGCCTCAGGACCGAAGTAGGCTACGTCGGCAATCCCCGTGGAGCGCAGGTACTGCTCCGCCTTCTGCGCGACGTAGCGGGGGTCACGGGTGTAGCGCTCGCGCGTGAGCGGGTCTACTACGTCGCAAATGAACACGACGGTCGGATGCTGCGTGAAGGGGTCCATGAACGCCGAGTTGGGGTCGGGGACAAGCAGCATGTCCGACTCATTAATCACCTGGAAGCCGCGAATGGAGGAACCGTCAAAGCCAATTCCCTCCTCGAACACGCTCTCGTCTAGCGCCTCGATAGGGATGGAGAAGTGTTGCCAGGTGCCTGGCAGGTCGGTAAAGCGCAGGTCAACAATACGAGCCTCCTTCTCACGCGCAAAGTCAATCGCTTCTCTAGGTGTCATGTAGTTCGTTTCCTCCTTCTCTCGCACGTTTTGAGGCGTCCTCCGGGCAAAGCAAAAGGGACGCTCCCGCAGAGTCATTCTGCGTGCAGAGGAGCGTCCCTCTAACAAACCTGAGGCTACCTCGCCTGGTGTCTCCAGACTGTAATATACCCTCTTTTCGCGCAGGAGTCAAGCTGCCCACAGCGAACCCTCTCCCGGAAGGAGGAGACGGTATGGACAACGCTTTGCGCCATTTGCAAGAAAAGGTGTACGAAGCTAACATGGCACTGGTGCGACACGGGCTGGTGGTGCTGACCTGGGGTAACGCCAGTGAGATAGACCGCGAGTTGGGAATCTGTGGCATCAAACCCAGCGGCGTGCCTTACGAGGAGCTGCGACCAGAACATATCGTGCTGGTAGACATGGAAGGAAAGGTGGTGGAGGGAGACCTGCGTCCCTCTTCCGATACGCCTACGCACTTAGTGCTTTACCAGCAGTTCAGCGGGATTGGCGGTATCGTGCATACCCATTCGCGATACGCCACTGCCTGGGCACAGGCAATGCGTCCCTTGCCCTGCTTTGGCACGACCCACGCCGACGTCTTCTACGGCGCCGTGCCCTGCACGCGCCCGCTCACTGAAGAGGAGATTTCAGGCGACTACGAGCGCCACACGGGGCTGGTGATTGTAGAGACCTTTCAGAACCTGGGCATTGACCCGCTACACGTGCCTGCCGTGCTGGTAGCGCAGCACGCGCCCTTCGTGTGGGGCGAGAACGCTGCGAAGGCAGTAGAGACAGCGGTCACGCTGGAAGAGGTCGCCGCGATAGCGCTCTGGACACAGGTGGCGCAGGAGGCATGGCAGAAGCTCTCCCCCGTGTCTCAAGCATTGCTGGACAAACACTTCTGGCGCAAGCACGGCGAAGGAGCATACTACGGGCAGGGCTAGCGCGCGGGGGGATAGAGGGCGGTATCACTGCTAACCCTTTATCGCTCCCAGCTGTATGCCACGCACCAGAAACTTCTGCGACACCACGAACAGGATGACGAGCGGAATGATGTTCATGACGCTCGCCGCCATAATCAGGTTCGTCTGCCTGCCGTAGTTGGTGTCAAAGTAGAGCATGCCGATGGGCAAAGTGCGCAGGTGCTCGCTCTTAATCAGGATGAGCGGCCAGAAGAAGGAGCCGTAATTCCCCATGAAGGTGAATATCGCGAGCGTGATGAGCCCCGCCCGCGATAGCGGCAGGATGATATCCCAGAAGATTTGCCAGTGCGTGGCGCCATCGATCTTCGCTGCCTCATCCAGAGAGGGCGGGATGGTGAGCATGAACTGCCTCAGCAGAAAGGTGCCAAACGCGCTAAATGCAGCAGGCACAATCAGCCCCACGTAGGAGTCCAGCAGACGTAACCACACCATGAGCGTGTAGTTCGGAATCATCGTGACCACGCCAGGCACCATCAGCGTAGCGAGATAGAGCCGGAACACGGCGTCGCGTCCCCGCCACTGCAGGCGAGAAAAAGCATACGCTGCCATGGCGCTAGTGAGACATTGCAGAAACGTGACCCATGCGGCGATGAACACGCTATTAAAGTAGTAACGGGCGAAGGGAATTTGCTCGAAGACCTTCACGTAGTTTTCGGGGTGCCACGTGCTGGGCAGAGGGTTGATTTGCTCCACTTCCTCCAGAGGTTTGAAACTGGCTAACACCATCCACACGAACGGGGCGAGCGTCGTCAAAGCGATGAGCGTCAACACCAGATGGCTGAGCAACACTTTTCCCACCCGGTTCCACCATAACACGAGCGATGACGGTCTCTGAACCGCGCGACCTCCCACTACCTGACGCTCCCCCTCTGGACACGATGATAGGCGTGTATCGGGCAACCGTTCGCGGTTGCCCGATACTTTCTGTCATAGCTTGATAGCCGTCGACTTCGACATCTGACGCACCTCGTCGGCGCTCACCTCGCGCCCCAGCTGGTCCGAGAGGTAGATCCCCTCGCTGATGAGCATAGTGGCGAGGGCGATTTCGGCGGTAGGCAACAGCTCCACACGCCCTTGCAACGCCGCAATCCAGTGGTGCTGAGGCGAGTCGTAGGCGTCCGTGTTTTCGTACAACTGATGCCAGCGCCAATCTGCACTGTTGAGGTCAAAGGTGGCGTTCATGTCCATGTCTGCAAGGGTAGTGAAGTATCCGAACGGCTGCAGGCGTACGCCTCCCTTCGAGCCAAGCAGGTAACTTCCCTCAAACCCGTCGAGATGCGCTGCCCACGCCTCGATGATGTCTATCGTTACGCCATCGGCGCACTTCACAAAACCCATGCCCAGCTCCTCCACGTCATACCCGCTGATTGCGCGCCGATGGGGGTCCATCTCGGTCTCCTGGTACACCTTGCCGCTGATGCGCTCCACCCGGGGCAGCCCCAGCAGGTACAACACCTGTGCGATGTGGTAAACGCCCATGTCGTACAGCGCACCTCCCGCTGCAACCGCTTTCTGCACGAACGAGGCGGTTCCGTAGCCGTCCACATAGGGGCGACCACGCCGACGGAATCCGGTGGAACGGGCATGATACAGTCTCCCGAGATATCCCCCATCGATGAGCCTCTTCGCCGCTTTGGTCTCCTTGGAAAAGAGGGTCGCGAGCTGGATAGAGAGCTTCTTGCCTGTGCGCTGGGCGGCTTCATACATGGCGAGTGCATCGATGTATGCCCCCGCCATCGGCTTCTCGCAGTATACGTGCTTGCCCGCTTGCAGTGCCTCTATCGTGACAGGAGCGTGCAAGTTGTTATGCAAGCATACATCGACGGCGTCAATATCGTCCCGCTCCAGCAGCTTGCGGAAGTCGGTCGTCGTGTAGGGGATTTGGTACTCCTCGGCTACCCGTTGCAGCTCCGCTTCGTTGATATCGGCAGCTGCGACAATCTGCGCCCCGGGGATGCGGGCGTAGTGTTGCAGATGGATTTTGCCAATCTGTCCCACGCCAATCATGCCAATACGCACTGGTTGCATCGGTTCCACTCCTCAGCGAAGAATTGTACTGACAGGATAGATTTCGCGTCGGGCTGGAAAGTTACCTCGTGAGGGGAGGAAATAGGCGCTATGCCCATTCCACTCCGCCACCCTGGAAGCCGAATCAGGTATAATCTGTAGACGGCGACGATGGAGGTTCCTCGCTTACAGGAGTTGTTGCCGATGCTGCGCGCGCTGCTCGGCGTGCGCGCCTTTGCTCACCTGCTTTCACCACAACACCACTGCACTGAGTATACCGATGTCTCAGGCAACCTGTTGCCCATGCTGTTAGCCGTCTCGCTCTCGGAGGGAAGCCCCTTGCTGTGCGTGCTGACCTCAGACCTTCAGCGAGCGGAGACGCTGGCGCTGGATTTGGAGGTGCTGGGCGTGCCTGCGCAGCAGGTTGTGGTGTTGCCCTCCATGCTGGGCGAGCTGTTTGAAGATACCCCCCCCGACCTGCACCTGGTTGGCAGTCGTATCGAGGCGCTGTGGAAGGTAGCGACAGGGCGGGCGAGAGTGCTGATTGCTACTCCGCAGAGCTTGCTGGAGCCGACCTTGCCTCCCGATGCCCTGCGCGAATCCACGCTGACCCTGCGCCGCGGCGAAATGGTGGACATGGAATGGCTGTTGCGCCGACTGGTGCAGCTGGGATACGAGCGGGAGGACCTGGTAGCGCAGCGCGGGCAGTTCAGCCGACGCGGGGGCATTATAGACCTCTTCCCTGTACACGCCGACGACCCCGTGCGCATGGAGTTCTTCGGCGACGAGATCGAACGCCTGCAGACATTTGACCCCGACTCGCAGCGCGCCTCCGCCCATCTGAGCGAGTGCACTGTCACGCCCGCGAGGGAAGTATTGTGGGAGCACGCCGATGTTGAGGGCGCCGTTGCCTCTCTGCAGCGCATGCTGGAGGAGACGCTGGCGCACCTGGCGAGAGGAGGCAATCCGCGTGCCCCTGAGGAGCTGCGCCAGCGTATCGAGGATGACCTGCTACGCCTGCAGAACCGCGTGACCTTCGAGCGTCTGGAGCACTACATTGCTCTGCTGCATCCTGGCGTGAACGCCCTGCAGTATCTTCCTGCCGACTGCCTGCTGGTGCTGGACGAGCCGCTACAGCAGCAAACCGCTTACGCACAGTCCGCCCGCGACGCGCGAGACGTGCTGTCGCATCGAGCCAGGCGTGGAGAGATGCTCCCGCTGGAGCGGCTGTGGCAGGCGATGCCGCTTGCCATACCGCAGCCCGAAGATTTCCCCATACTGCTGTCGCGCTTGCTGGAGGGACGGCAGTGGGTGACGTTCAGCAGTATCCCTGCCCCACGCGACTTGCTGCCCAAGGCGCGCGAAGAGGAGCTGGCTGCGCGCGCCCTGCCGGGGTACCGGGGACAGCTGCCCGCGCTGATGGGCACGCTGCGTAACTGGCTGGAGAGCGGATGCGTTGTGATAGTCGCGACCGAGCAGCCCCACCGCGTCAGCGAAATCCTGGCAGAGCATGACCTGTTCCCCACTGAACTACCCCCGGAGGGGGAGCACGGGGCACTGGTTGTGGCGCACGCTCGCCTCTCCAGCGGCTTCCTGTGGGAGAAGGCGCGGCTGGTCGTGCTGACTGACGCCGAGCTGTTCGGCGCGAGCCGTCTGCGCATCCTGCGCCGACACGTACACGAGGGCATTCCCCTCTCCTCCATCTTAGACCTACGCCCAGGCGATTACGTCGTGCATATTCATCACGGCATCGGCATCTACCGGGGCATCGTGCAACGCGAGGTGCTGGGCGTGCGGCGCGACTACCTGCTCATCCAGTACGCTCCGCCCGATACCCTGCTCGTGCCTACCGACCAGATAGACCGCCTGCAGAAGTATATCGGCTCGGAGGAGAACCCGCCTGAAGTACATCGGCTCGGCGGCTCGGAGTGGGCGCTGACCAAGCGACGCGCCAAGGCAAAGGCGCGCAAAATGGCGGAGGAGCTGATACGCCTGTACGCCGCGCGGGAAGCCGCCGAACGCCCCCCGTATAGCCCCGACACTCCCTGGCAACAGGAGATGGAATCGGCTTTCCCCTATGAGGAGACGCCAGACCAGCGGCGCGCTATCTTAGAGGTGAAGCGCGATATGGAGGGCAGCCGCAAACCGATGGACCGCCTCATCTGCGGCGACGTAGGCTTTGGCAAAACAGAGGTGGCAATCCGCGCAGCGTTCAAAGCGGTGATGGAGGGCAGGCAGGTCGCAGTATTGTGTCCGACGACGGTGCTCGCCGCGCAACACTACAGTACTTTCCGTGAGCGTTTCGCCGCTTATCCCATCCGCGTGGAGCTGCTCAGCCGTTTCCGTTCGCCCAGGGAACAGAAGGAGGTCATCGAGGGACTACGTGTAGGTGCAGTGGACGTGGTGATTGGCACGCATCGCCTGCTCTCTAAAGACGTGCAGTTCTACAACCTCGGGCTGCTGGTTGTGGACGAGGAGCAACGGTTTGGCGTTGCACAGAAGGAGCATATTAAGCGCCTACGCACACAGGTCGATGTGCTCACGCTGACCGCGACGCCCATCCCGCGCACGCTACACATCGCGCTGGGCGGTTTACGCGCGATGAGCGTGATCAACGACCCCCCGTTTGGGCGATTGCCCATCCGCACCATTGTGCGCCCCTACGACGACGACGTGGTGCGCGAAGCCATCCTGCGCGAGCTGGAGCGCGGGGGACAGGTGTACTACGTACACAATCGCGTGCAGAGCATCTACCACGTGGCGCAGCACGTGCAGGAGCTGGTACCCTTCGCGCGGATTCGCGTGGCGCACGGTCAGCTGCCCGAAGAGGAACTGGAAGAGGTGATGCTGGGCTTCTACCATCACGACTTCGACGTGCTGGTATGCACGACGATTATCGAGAACGGGCTGGACGTGCCTAACGCCAACACGCTGATTGTGGAGCGGGCGCATCGGCTGGGGTTGGCGCAGCTATACCAGTTGCGCGGGCGCGTGGGGCGCAGTGACCGTCAGGCGTACGCCTACTTCTTCTATCATCGTGACGCCGGTCTGGACGAGCGCGCCCGACAACGCCTCAACGCCCTGCGCGAGTTCGCTGGGCTGGGCTCTGGGCTCAAGCTGGCGATGCGTGACCTGGAGATTCGCGGTGCGGGTAACCTGTTGGGCGCGGAACAGCACGGCGCAATGGTTTCTGTCGGCTTCGAGCTATACGCTGAGATGTTAGCTGAAGCCATCCGAGAACTGCGTGGACAGCCCGAAGAGACCTTCTATCTGCCGCCCGTGGACGTGCCTGTGGACGTATACATCCCGACCAGTTACATCGCGGACGAGTCGCAGCGTATCCTGTTCTACAAGAAGATGACGGCAGTGCGCAAGATGGCAGATGTAGACGAGATCGAGGCGGAGCTGCGCGACCGCTTTGGACCGTTGCCAGAGGTGGTGCAGAACGCGCTCTGGCTGCTACGTCTGCGCCTGCAGGCAGCGCGCATTGGTATCGCGGAGGTAAAGGCAGACCGCCAGTGGGCGAACCTCCGCTTCCAAGGACACGTTCGCCTCACGCCGCAGGCAGTGCGTGCGCTCACCGGGCTGCACCGACAACACCAGTTCACGGGCGAAGGCGTAAGGCTCTCGCTGGCGGGGAGCGCCTCCCCCCTCGCCACTCTCTCCGACATGTTCGACCTGCTGGAGAGTGCTCTAGGGCAAAAGGTATAGCAGTACACGTCGCGCCCCCTTCGCCAGCGCTTGCAGGGGAAAGCTCAGAGCGTGAGGAAAAACAATGTACAGCCCCAGCGAGGGAGCCAGTATCATCGCCTCGAGGCTAACATACCCAATCTCATCTCATCACAAAAGGAGGCATTGAACAATGAAAGCGGTTGTGATGGCGGGCGGAGAGGGAACTCGGCTTCGCCCGTTGACCTCTCGGCGTCCCAAGCCGCTCGTTCCTGTGATGAATCGTCCCATCATGGAACATATCATCGTGCTGCTGAAACAACATGGAGTTACCGACATCATTGTGACGCTATACTATCTTGCTGATGAAATCTCCGGATATTTCGGAACCGGCGCGGACTGGGGAGTACAAATCGAATACGTCGTGGAGGAAAGTCCACTGGGCACCGCAGGGGCTGTGCGACAGGCAGCCCACCTTCTGGGCGACGAACCGTTCCTGATTGTGTCGGGCGACGCGCTGACCGATATCCGCCTGGACAGGCTCATCCGCTATCACCACTCGAAAGGAGCCATCGTGACGCTGGCTCTAGCACATGTGCCCAACCCACGAGAATTCGGCGTGGTCATCACCGATGAAGACGGACGCATCCAGCGGTTCCTCGAGAAGCCCGACTGGAGCAACGTGTTCTCTGATACTGTGAATACCGGCATGTATGTGATAGACCCCGAAGTATTTCAACTGATGGAGCCTGGTCGCGTATACGACTGGAGCCAGGACATCTTCCCCCAGCTGTTGCGCGAGGGCAAGCCACTGTATGGTTACATCATGGGCGAGGACGAATACTGGTGCGACGTAGGCACCATTGAGCAATACCGCGAGGCGCACGAGCAGGTACTGACAGGCAAGGTCAACCTGACGCTGCCAGCCATCGAGTATGCGCCCGGCATCTGGGTCGAGGCGGGGGCGCAAATCCACCCAGAGGCGGAGATACACCAGCCTGTCTACATCGGACACCAGGCGACCATCAAGCGCGCCGCTCGCGTGGGACCGTTCACTGTTGTGGGCGATAATGCCATTATCGAGGAAGGTGCAGTCGTGGAACACAGCGTGCTGTGGGACTCCGTGTACGTGGGGATAAACAGCTATGTCGCCTCCTCCGTTGTGGGCAGCCATACCACTATCAAGAACGAAGTGCGCGTAATGGAGGGGGCAGTCGTTGGCGACCGGGTGACTATCGGAGAGGGAAGCACCATCCGCCCGCACCTCAAAATCTGGCCTGACAAGTTCATTGAGCCGGGCGCGACGGTCACCATGAGCCTGGTGTGGGGTAAGAAGTGGCAGGGTTCTCTGTTCCGCAACCTGGGCGTGGCGGGCATCGTGAATGTGGAGATTACACCCGAGTTTGCTACCAAGCTGGCGGCGTCATACGGAGTGCTGCTGCGAAAAGGGGCGGCGGTGTTGCTCTCGCGCGACTCGCACAAGTCTTCGCGCGCCATCAAGCACGCCGTGATGAGCGGATTGCTGTCGGTAGGGGTCAACGTGTTTGACCTGCGCTCGATGCCCGTGCCCATCGCGCGTCACCACATCCGCGCCAGTGGCGCCGCGGGCGGCATGAACGTGCGCATCGCCCCCTACAACCCGCGCCTGACGCTCATCGAGTTCTTCGACAAAGAGGGCATCTACGTCTCCAAGAGCATGGAGCGCAAAATCGAGAGCGTCTTCTTCCGCGAGGACTTCGTGCGCACGGACATCGAGGAGGTCGGCGAGATCGAATTCGCCTCCCGCGCCATCGAACAGTACCAGTCCGACTTCTTCAAGCACGTGGACTCGCGCTGCCTAGGCGAGGCGCGCTACCGCGTGGTGCTGGACTTTGCGTTCCACCGCATGGCGTCTATCTTCCCCACCATCCTAGGCAAGATGAACTGCGAGGTGATTGCACTCAACGCTTATGCCGACCCCGATCGCGCGCCGCACACGGAAGCGCAAGTGCAGGAGCACCTGCGCAACCTACAGCAGATTGTGCAAAGCCTGCGGGCGGACGTGGGCGTGCTGTTCGAGAGCGACGGCGAGCGGATGCGTATCGTGGACGCACACGGCAACATCCTTTCCGACCAGCGCCTGCTCATCCTGTACGCGCTGGCGGTAGCGCGCGCCTATCGGCGGGCGCGTATCGCCGTGCCTGTTACCGCCTCCAGCGTCATCGAGCCGCTGGTCACAAAACACGGGGGCACTGTCGTACGCACCAAGACCGACGTGCGCTCCCTGATGGGCATCGCTGTTTCCGAGAGCGAGCCTGTGTTAATGGCAGGCGATGGCGAAGGGGGGTTCATCCTGCCACAGTTCCAGCCCTCCTTCGACGCGCTCTACGGCTTCGTGAAGCTGCTGGAGCTGCTCTCGCGAGCGAAGACCACCCTGCAGGACCTAGCGAAGCAAATCCCGCCCTTCTTCCTCGTGCGGCGCAGCGTGCAGTGCCCCTGGGAGCTGAAGGGCACAGTGATGCGCGTGATGACTCGCGAGTGCCGCGACGATGGCAAGGTAGAGCTCATCGACGGCATCAAGATATACCAGAACGGACGATGGGCGCTCATCCTGCCCGATGCCTCCGAGCCACTGTTCCATCTATACGCGGAAGCCGAGAACCCCGAGGCGGCGCAGGGGTTGCTCGAACACTATCGGCAACGCATCGAGCAGATGACGGGTGAAGCAGGAAGGTGATGGCTGTAACGCCCGCCTGCGCCTGTTTGCGTTCAGACTGGAGACCTGCGTTGGAGGGCGGGGATCCCGCCGAGCCGTCAGGGTGTCATGCTGAGCAGGGGTGAAGCATCCCAGATTCTTCGCTCCGCTCAGAATGACAGGGGGCGCACTGACATGCGCCGCTACCAACACAGCGCCCGACGAACTGTTTAGCTTGTAGTGAAGCACGGGAGTGCTTCCCCTGGACAAACAACAGGGACTTCAGAATGACAGAGGGGATAGATGGCGAGGCTCCCGTCGAGCCGCAGTCCCTGTCATGCTGAGCCGAAGGCGAAGCATCTGGGAGATTCTTCACTGCGCTCAGAATGACAAAAAGCACTCAGGAGAACAGAAGCGCTGGAGGGCGAGGTTCCCGCTGAGCCATCAAGGCAGGGCCTGTCCGACGCTGCTCACAACCTGCTTGACTTTTTGGGTACACCTTTTTAACATCTCAAACAACCATCGTAGAGGAGGAGAACCGAATGGAACGGAGCACCAGCAACGTGGGATTGTATGTGCGATTGTCGCTGATGATGTTTCTGCAGTTCGCCGTGTGGGGGGCATGGGCAGTCGTCATCGGCGGACATATGAAGAATCTGGGGTTCTCAGGCGTGCAGATCAGCTATGTGTTCGGCACCACCGCCTTCGGTTCACTGATTTCGCCGATGATTGCAGGCTGGATTGCCGACCGCCTGAT
>JANWXG010000058.1 GCA_025057335.1 bacterium
CTGCACCGGCTCGTCGAACACGTATGCGCTCACATGCTGGCTCAGCATGCGCTCCGTAATCATCGGCACGGTGAGACCGAAGATGCCCACGCGCCCCACAGGCGTCTGCAAGATGACGTAGGGCTGCACGGGCAGGCGCGCCTCGCCCCGCGTGCGGATGTTGGCACACAGCACGGGAAAACGCGCCCGCTGGAGAGTGGTCACGAAGCCAACCTCAGTGAAGTGGAACTCGCGGTTGCCGATGGTCATCGCGTCGTATCCCAGCTCGGACATCAGGTCGAGAATGGGTTCGCCGCCAGGGTTGAAGGTGAGGTTGCCCGCGCTCACTGCATCGCCCGCATCCAGCAACAGCAGGGGCGCGCCGCTTGCCCGCTCCTGTTCCACGTGCTCTCGCAGACGCTGCGCCCGCTCGGGGCGGCGAAGAAGGCGATGATGCAGGTCGTTCGTGTGCAGGATGACCAGCCCGCTCACGACGCGCTCGTCACCTCACGGCGCGACTGCAGGTATTCCTCCACTGCCTTATCCCACTCGCCGCGCGCCTTTAGCAGCCACTCGCAAACCTCGCGCACGGCGCCGCTGCCGCCGGGCGTCTGGGTCACGTAGTGCGCCCGCTCCTTCAGCTCCGCCACGGCGTTCGCTACGGCGACTCGCACGCCGACCGCCTCAAAGGCGGGCAGGTCGTTCAGGTCGTCGCCCACATAGAGCAGCTCGTCTGCCTTCGTCTCCCACTGCTGGCGCAGCTTCTCGATTTGCGCCTTTTTGTCGCGCACGCCCTGATACGACTCGGCGATTTTGAGCTCGGCGGCGCGACGGGCAATCGCCTCCGACACACGCCCAGAGAGGATGGCTACTCGCAAGCCTGCGTGCTTGAGCAGCTCTATCCCCAGCCCGTCAGCCACGTGGAAGCGCTTCATCTCGCGCCCAGTGTGGTCGTAGTAGATGCTGCCGTCGGTCAGCACGCCGTCCACGTCCAGAATGACCGCTTTGACCGCCTGTAGCCTCTCCTGCAGCCCAGTCTCCAGCAGGGAGGGTTGTGAGGTAGAGGTTGTGTCCTGTTCCGCCATGGCTACACAATCCCCGTCCGCAACAGGTCTTTGAGCATCAGCATACCAATCGGTTTGCGCTGCGCATCCAGCACGGGCATCTCGCCGATTTTGACGGGCAGGCTCTCAAACAGGTACAGCGCCTCCACCGCCAGCGGGTTGCCCTCGATCACGTAGGGCGTGCGGGTCATCAGCTCCTCTGCGGGGCGGTCGAGGTTGGCGACGTCGCGCAACAGGTGGCGGCGGATGTCGCCGTCGGTGATGATACCTGCCAGCGTGCCGTCCTCGTTCACGATGCAGGCAGCCCCCGCGTTGGCGCGCGTGATGGCAAACAGCACGTCGCGCAGAGGATGGTCTTTGGGCACGACCGCCACGCTATCGCCTGTGCGCATCACGTCGTGCACGCGCAGCAGCAACCGCCTGCCCAGCGTGCCCGCAGGGTGGAACACGGCAAAATCCTCTGGCGTGAAACGTCGCTCCTGCATCACGGTGATGGCGAGCGCATCGCCCATCGCCAGCATGGCAGTCGTGCTGGCGGTCGGCGCCAGGTTGTAGGGGCACGCCTCTCGCTCTACCGACACATCCAGTACTACATCCGCCGCCTGCGCTAGGGTAGATTCGACGCGCCCCACCATCGCAATCAGGCGCACGCCGATGCGCTTCAGCGCAGGCAGGATGGCGAGCACCTCCTCTGTCTCGCCACTAGTGGAGAACGCCAGCACCACGTCTTCCGCAGTGACCATGCCCAGGTCGCCGTGCACGCCCTCCGCAGGATGCAGGAAGAAGCTGGGGGTGCCCGTGCTGGCGAAGGTGGCTGCTACCTTGCGGGCGATGGCTCCCGACTTGCCCATGCCCGTCGTGACGACCCTACCCTTGCAGGACAAGATAAGCCCCACCGCCTGCACGAACCGCTCGTCTAGACGGTCCATCAGGCGCAGGATGCTCTGCGCCTCTATCTGCAACACCTCTCTAGCTGTCTCTATCATTCCCCCTTGAGGGTTTAGGCGTCAACGGGCGTCTCTCCTGCTGACGTGCCTCACGGGGCGGTTGGTGCAGACGAGCTCCCTTCCAAACCGCGCCGCTCGTGGACGGGGAATTCGCTCTTCAGCATGATTTGTGTGGAGTATCTTACGCCCGGATACAGGAAGTAGCGCAGGACGTAGGTCTGTGTTCGAAAACCTTTTATCTGATAGTCGGCGTCCAGATGACCTGCAGCGAGCTGCTGTTGCACGAACTCGCGCAGCCTGCCGAGGTCGTTCATAGCATATCGCATGCGCGGGGAGACGACCTCGTATTGCTCGCCGCTCTCCTGAGACACCTCTACACGGGGAAGGGGCGCTCCTTCAGGCTCTTGGGGCGTCTCAAGCGGGTAGTGATTACTACTGAGCATCCCCTGCCACGCCGCCCGCCAGAAGGCACGCTGCTGCAAAGGGGAGAGCGCGTCCAGCGTGAGAACGCCCTGACGCAGGACGCTTGCCCGCTGCGCTGGGCTCAGCACTGCCCAGAAGCGCAGGTGAGGATACCCCTGCAACAGAGGCTCAATATTGAAGCGTACGGCGTAGCTACTTTGTGTCTGCATCCGCCACTCGTGCAGGGAGGTAATGTATTGTGCCAGCCTGGCGTAATCGTCCAGCGAGGGGTCACGTCCCTCTTGCGCCTTGCGCTCCAGCTCGCGCAGGAGCGGTTCAGGCAGTTCTGTGCGGCGGTACAGGGGGTAGTGGGCATGTTTCATGAGCAGGGTATCGCCCTCCACGCGCCACCAGCCTGCCTGTTCTCCTAGGCGAAACACTCCCTGGAGCCACTGGCGCAGGGTGTGCTGCTCCCGCTTCACAACGTCAGGCATTCCTGTGAGCCAGAAGGCGCGGTAGGCGTCGGCGACGATGTGCACTTCTGCCCTCTTCGCCAGCTGTTCCGCCATGTCGGCAAGAGTGAAGGCATTGTCTGGAGGCAGGTACGTCATCGCCAGGTATGGCGACCTTTCCTCCTGCGGCTGCGCGCGCACAGGAACGTTCAGCAGAGGCAGCGGCGCGTCGCCTGGGGTTTGCCATCTCCTCCAGTAAGCGAGCAGGGGAAGTTCGGCAGACGCCTCGGGCAGGGAGGTGAGCGGCAGGAGCGAGCGCTCGAAGGAGACGCCGTGTGGCGTCTTGCTGACCAGCGCGCATTGCAGCTCTCCGTCCTCTGGTCTGGCGCGAAACACCAGCATCAGGTCAGTGGGCATGTTCTCTTCGGACAGCACGAACTCTTCTTGGGGAACGCTGTGCCCGCTCGGAATCAGGGCTACCCTCAGCTTCGCGCCCTCCCGCGCCCAGCTGATAGCCTCTGGAGGGAGGGGCAGGGCGTCTGGCAGGGGGAAGGTGCTGGCAAAGATGACCTCCCCGCGCTCCAGCAGTTGCCAGTGCGACGGGGCAAAGCGGCGGAACAGCCATCCCATCAGGTACTCGTGCAGCTGCGCCCCAACAGGCGTTCCCTGTTTGAGAAGTGCCTGGCTCTGCTCGTCAGAGGGCTCTTGTCTCTGCAGGCTTTGCTCCAGCAAGCGGTAAAATTCACGCTCCCGCTCTACCAGCTGCGCGTAATCCTGCTGGCTGGCTGTGATGAGCTGTTGTATCCGCTCGCGCAGTCGCTTCCAGCCTTGCTCTCGCTCCCGCGCCAGATACTCTTCCTCCCACTTCCTGCCCTGCGCAGTTTTCACGAGCATATAGCCCGACTTAGTTTTGCGCCACTCGCCCACGACGATAGTGGCAACGTGCTTGAGCAGCTCCGCAGCAGGCTTCTCCCGCACAAACACGGTCAACTTGTCGTTCGCCAGCTCGCGTTCGCAAGTGAGCGACACGCCCGTCTGCCCGCTCACCTCGCGCAGCAGGTCGGGGAGCAGGATCATCTTGTGTTGCACGGTGACAGGTTTGCGCAACGCCTCCTCCTCGGCAAGGGGAGCAGTCTGCTGCGCCCAGAGGCTGGTGCTCAGGAGGAGAAGGAGCAGTAGTATTGCGCTGCGTGTCACTGGGAACACCTCCTTGCGTTGTGTGCTTGAGCTTCGCTCTCGCTCAGCGGGAAGCGCTAAGGTATTTCACGACGCGCGTCCGTACGTCCTGCAGGTACACCTCATGCGGGCTGAAGCCCGCACGACGAGCATCGCTGTTTGTAGTGCACACTTCAGTGTGCTTCATGCAGGCTAAAGCCCGCACGACGAGCTCATCACGTTTGTAGTGGCGCACTTCAGGGCGCCTCATCCTCTCCGTGCTTGTGGTGCACACTTCAGTGTGCTTCATGCAGGCTAAATCCTGCACAACGAACGCTTGTGCGCGCTTCGAGCATGCCCGCAGATTTGACTCTCCGCCTGCCTTCGCGTTACCATAGTAGCGCGATGACACCTGCGCCACGCATCCCCGAAGAAGAGGCACAGCGCCTCGCCATAGAGACCGACGACCGCTCCATTGTGGTTTCAGCTGGGGCGGGTTCAGGCAAAACGCAGCTGCTGGCGGAGCGCTTCGTGTATCTGATGCGGGCGGGCAAGGCGGGCATTGACCAGATACTCACCATCACCTACACGCGCAAGGCGGCGCGCGAGATGAAGGAGCGCATCGTTGCCCTGCTGGAACGGGAGGGAGTGACTGACGCGCGCTGGCTAGTGGAGAGCGCCTACATCAGCACCATCGACTCGCTATGCGCCCGTCTCATCCGCGAGAACCCCTTTGAGAGCGCGGTAGACCCCTTCTTCCAGCAACTGGCGGAGCATGACGCCGAGCGATTGTTCTATCGCGCCTTTGATCGCGTGGTAGACCGGCACAGCGCCCAGCCCGAAAGCGCCATCGGCAACCTGCTGCGCGAAGCCTTCGGCAGGATGCGCTTCCGCAGCGACCCTCGCGACGCCCTGCACGCCCTGCGCCGCGACCTGTATGAGGCGATGGAGACGGTGCGTCTATTCGGTTGGGGAAGGGAGCGTCTGCTGGAGTGGGCTGGGGAGTTCGCACAGCAGCCCGAACGAGCAGGCTGGCAGCTGCTCCATCTGTTGCGCCACGCTCTATTGCCCACTCTTCAGGCGGCGCTGCGGGTGCTCCCTGCGGAAGAATCCCTGGCGAGAGAGCTGCGCCGCCTGCAGACAACGCTGGAGAACCTCCCTTCCGATGGGGACTGCATCGAGACGGCGCGTTCCCTGCGGGGAGCGCTGCTGCTGCGACAAGGCGACAGCCATCTCTACCATCCCGTGATTGCGGAGTGTCTGGAGCGTGTGCGCGACTGGCATCGCTTGTTGAGTATCCCCCATCTAGAGCAGGAGGTACAAGGAGCGTGGCGTGTCGTCGCCGCCTTGCACCTGCTGGTGGAGGCGTGGGACGAGTATCAGCGGGTAAAGGCGGAGGCGAACCAGTGCGATTTCGCCGATGTCATGGCGGAGGCTATCCGCCTGCTGCGCGAGCATGAGGCAGTGCGCCGGCGCTATCGCCAGCGCTTCCGCTTCGTGATGGTTGACGAGTTTCAGGACGCCAACGGGCTGCAGCTGGAGCTGGTGCGCCTGCTGAGCAACGGCAGGAACCTCTTTGTGGTGGGGGACGCGCAGCAATCTATCTACGCCTTCCGCCATGCCGATGTGTCCCTGTTTCGGCGGATGGAGCGCAAGGCGCGCGAGTCGCCAGGGCGGGCGTTTCTGGTGGAGATAGGACGCAACTTCCGTTCGCGTCCCGAAATCCTGCGTTTCGTGGAGGGGATTTATCGCCCCATCTGGTCTGCCTCTGTAGGTGGCGACGTGTTTCGCCCGCTGCATCCCGCCAGAGAGTTCCTGCCGAAGGAGTATCCCAGTGTGGAGTTTGTGCTGACCCCCTCCGCAGTTGGGCGCGCGATGTGGCTCGCTCTGGCACAGGCGACCGCTATGCATATCCAGCAGCTCGTGCAGAGCGGGCGCGTGTGCCTGACGGCACAGGGAACCGAGCAGGGACAGCCCCTGCGCTACCGCCACATCGCCATCCTGCTGCGGCAAACCTCGCAGGTTCACCTGTTGGAAGAGGCGCTCTCGCGAGCGGGGGTGCCCTTCTACAATACGGCACGGCGTCAGTACTACGTGCAGCCCGAGGTGCGCGACCTGGTCGTCGCGCTGACAGTAGTGGACTCTCCAACGAACGACGTGGCGCTGGCGGCAGCGTTGCGCTCGCCGCTGGTCGGGGTGAGCATGGACACGCTGTATGCGTGCGCTCAGGAGGCGCAGCAGGTTGGCAAGGGCACTCCGCTCTGGATAGGCGTGCAGCGGTGGCTGGAGAAGGAGGCGACGGGAGCCGATGCGGACGCCGTTAGACAGTTCATGACGTTGGTGCAATCGCTTCAGCGGGAGCGTGCCCGCCTGGATGTGGCGCAGACTCTCATGAGGCTGGTGCATCAGACGGGCTACGAGACGCGCCTGCTGTGCCGCCCTGAAGGCAAGCAGCGTGTGGCGAACGTGCGCAAGCTGCTGCAGATAGCCTCGGAACATCGCGAGATGCCTCTGGCGCAGTTTGTGGAGATGGTGGATGAGCTGGAGCGCATCGCCCTGCGCGAGGGGGAGGCGCCCGTGCTAGAGGAGATGGCGGACGTCGTACGCATCTACACAGTGCACGGAGCGAAGGGGCTGCAGTTCCCCGTCGTCTACCTGCCCGATGTCGCCCGCCCGATACGCCGCCGCCCGCAGCCGAAGCTGGTGTGCTGCCTGCCTGCGCAGCGGTTCATCGCACAAGGTTTTGCTCGCGACGCCGCCTCCTCGCCCCTTTCCCTGGCGGCGGCGACGTGGCTGCGCCAGCGCGAGTGGGAGGAGGAACTGCGCGTCTGGTACGTCGCGATGACGCGGGCGATAGAACATCTCGTCTTCGTCGCGCCCAACGGCGCTAACAACCTGTGGTGGAACCTCTTCCTAGACGCTTTGCAACTGCCCCACATCTTCTCGCAAGAGAGTGTTCTCCCCGTGAGGGATGGCTGCCAGGTACGGGTGCAGGTGATGTCAGAGGGACAGCTTCAGCCCCTCGCCAGCGAGGATGAGGAGCGGTTTCAGCAGCTGGCAGCATGGCTGCAAGGGGAGGCTGAATGCAGCATAGAAGACCTCACACGCTGGCTGAACGGCGAGACACCCATTGGTGACTCGTCGACAGCCAGCAGCGAGGACGGTGTTGCGCCTCTGTAGCAGAGCGACCGACTATCTCTCCCGAGTGATGGGACGGCGTGCGGAGGCTACTACCTCATACCACAGCGTTCCATACTGCGGACCAATCTCCACCACTGCCTTACCGTCTGCAGTACGACCTACAGGCACTCGCACCGTGCGACCACCACGACCGTCCAGCGCGTACACTTGCACCACACTCGCAGGCATCGGCAACGTGATGCGCGCCGATATCCCCTCTACCAGCGAGGGCGCCCTGCCCCAGTTGTCCCGCACCGTCACCCGATTGTCGCCTAGTTCCTCCCAGCCCCAGTCGGTGTTCTGCACGTAGCCTGTGGCGGTAATCAACAACTGCGTGTGCTGCGTCACCTGCGAGGACAGCACTCCCTGCTTGACCGTGAGCGTTATTGCGCTAAAGCCGTTCTGTCGCGTGTTGCCTGGTTCTACCACTACGCCGTCGCCCAGGTCAAACCGCCTCCCTGCGCCAAAGCCTACCACCGCTTTGGTGCGGGGAGAAGCGACCGTGAACACGCCTCTACCGGGCACGCTCCAGTCCCAGCGCAACTGCCCCGTATCGGAGACAAGCACATCGCCCGAGGTGTCCACCTGGTCGGGGCGTAGGGTACTTATGGGCAGCGTCTGCCCTTCCAGTGCGACGGCGACGCGGTGCTTGAGCGCGATAAGCCCGCGCAATCCCACATGCTCTCCGTCCACCAGCCGCCACGCCCAGCTCCACCGCAGGTGTTCGATCTCCTGTTCTCGGCTGAGGGTCACGCCGACAAGTTGCTGAGCAGGCGCAACATCCCCACGCAGGAACATGGCGGCGGCTGCCACTAGGCTCATCCACTGCGTGGGATGCTGGTCGATGTCGAAGAAACCGGTGATTCGGCGCGCATCCAGCTCATCGCGGCGGTGCGCGTAGGTGTAGAAGTAGACCGCATCCCAGTCCTGCAGCAGCGCGTACGCTGCCAGGAGTATCAGCCCCTCACTGGTGTAGGTGTTGGGAGCGGGGTGGTTATACTCACTGAGCGTGAAGGGTTTGCCCCACACGCGCTTGGGTGCCAACCCGGTGAAGGTATTATCGCGGTAGTTGACCATCGGGATGTTGCGGATAAACCAGTTGCGTGGGTCCCAGTCCCCTCCCGGAAACTCGGGGTGCTGCCAGTAGGAGTGCGTGTCTATCAGGTCGGTTTGCGCCATCGTGCTGGGCAGCGCACAACCGATGATAGTGCCGGTGACCAGCGCGCGCACGCCGAGGTCCTGCTTCAGGTAGCGATACAGCCCGTTCCAGTAACGCTCCTCCGTATCGCGAAGGAAGCGTAGCCAGTCTTTCTGGATAGGCTCTGGCGTGTTCCACCAGTTGCTGCGCAGGACGCTAGCGATATTGCGTGCCTCTAACGACTGGTCTACGGGGATGACGCGCACGGTACCTCCGCGACGCAAGGAGACGCCCGTAATCCAGTAGGAACCGGTGTTCAGCCCCATATCGGTGAACAACACGCGTGCGTTGTCATCGTCCTGTCTCACCACGAAAGTGAACTCGTAGCGCCGCCAGGTAGTGGTGAGCGAAACGGGGGTCCATGGGGTAAGGCCGCTCCATGGCTCATGCGCCATCGCAATCGCTACTGTGAAGTTGCGGTTGGTGCTCGCCTTCGCCCAGAAGGAGAGGGTGTAAATCCCGTTGCCGACTACGCGCAGCCCTGGCTGTCCCCACTGTATGTGCCAGCCCTGGCTGCCTGCGCGCGTGACCTGAATGCGTACGGAGCGAGAGTATCCTGACGGGGCGTCGGTGACTACTGTGGCAGATGCCTGTGCCCCGGCGTGCTGCTCTAGGTACCACCCCGTTGTGCCATTGGTGTAGTTGCCGTTGGTAAGCATCTCGGGTCCGAGCGGCTCGCTGCGCTCGCCCCATGCCTGCCGCAGGTTCGTACTGTTACCATATTTGGCAAGCAACCATTCGTTCCACTGGCGCTGCAAGTCTTGTTGGAACACTGCTGGAATACGGTCGAGCACGCTGCCCAGGAAGCCCTGAATCAGCCCATTCTCGTTGTTGATTTCCACGAAGGCAACGGCGGGGTCTTGCGCGTAAGTCAAGCCCGTGTAGGGGTTGCGGTGCGTCAGCAGCTGGCGGGCATACTCTTTCTGCAACTCGATCATCGGTTGATAGAAGAAGCCAATGACATGCTGGTCTTTCATGTCGGTCACACTGTCTATCTCCGCAGGCAAGCCGTCCCGCGAGGAGAACCGACGGTGTACTAACAGGTTGATGTTCGTATAGATGCCTACCTGCTTCAGCTGCGCGAAGAAGTAGTCGAGGTTGTCCAGCGCTTGCAGGTTCAGCTGACGAGAACCACCTGTAGAGTAGTTAATCAGTGATGGGTTCGCCCAAGGAGCATCCATGTGATGAAAGCGCACGATGTTCACGCCCGCTTTCGCCAGACGCAGAGCCACTTTGGGCGCGTTTTGCTTGTGCTGGAAGCAAGAACCTGCGGTCATGTTCACTCCCCAGAATCGGATGCGCTGAGCACCCACGTAGAAATGTCCATCCGCTCCGACCCGCACATGCCCAAACTTACCCGCAGGACGATGAAGCAGCACACTCATATCTGCCGCGCCCGACGGCGCTCCATCCCAGGGTACGACAAACGGGAACAGGTCACTTTGCGCTCGCGCGCTCTGTAGGCAAAACAGACACAGGACAAGACTGAGAATTTTCGCCAAACGTTTCATCCACATTACCTCCTCGTCATTACACAGAATGTGGTTTGCTTCGCTGCAGTATACGAGGGATGCCTCTCCTCGCGGTGGACAACTTCCCCCACGATTATACTAAAAATCTGGCTCTCTGTCACTGGGAGGCAGTCATCTGTCCATGACCACAGGGCGCTGTCTACGGTTGCGTCACGCGCTGAGCGATTAGGAAGGCGCCCTCCACTGGGGAGAGCCTGGGCGGTCGCACCTCGCCTCGCCAGGAGGGCAGCCTCTGATGTAGCAGCTGCTCAAAGCACTGTCGCACAAGAGAAGAGTTCCACACGCCTCCCACGATGTAGACAGGGAAATCTTCTGGAAGCGGTAGAACACGACGCAGCTGCGTCACCCGTTCGGCGAGATGCTGCGCCGCTTCGTGCAGGATGCGCTGGGCAACCGAGTCCTCCTGCTCTGCTGCCTGCGAGACGAGGGACGCCAACCCAGCGAGCAGCGATTGCGGGTTGTGTGCGCGGTAGAGCTTGCTGAGCCAGTCACCCGGGTCGGTGCTTCCCAGCGTCTCCGAGAGCAGGCGATGTAGACAGGTGGTTTCACCCCAGCCCTCAGCAGCGGCAAGCGCAGCACGCAGGGCTTCTCGCCCTATCCAGAAACCGCTGCCCTCGTCATCCAGCAGGTATCCCCATCCTCCTGCGCGGAGTACATTGCCGTCGCGGTCGCGTCCGCAGACGATAGAACCTGTGCCTGCGAGCACCAGTATGCCCGCTTCTCCCCCTGTCGCGCCCTCTAGCGCGATGGCATAATCCGCCAGCACGAGCAATCTGGCGCGGGGAAACAGCTGTTGCAGCATCCGCTCGAACTGCGCGCGTCGGTCGGGCAGGGTGTAACCTGCGACGCCTGCGCATACTGTTTGCACCTGCTGGCAGTCTACCTGCGCCTGACGCAGCAGACGTTCCAGCCTTCGCTGCCAGACGTTGGGAGGCGTCGAGGCGATATTGACCCCTTCGCCCTGCGCTCGCGCGAGCACCTGCCCGTCCTCCTGTGTCCACAGCAGGTCGGTTTTGGTGCCACCGGCGTCTATCGCCAGAAAAGTACTTGCGGTCATTCTTCTCTCCCAACAGACAGCATCTATGATACGGCAGAGCGGAATAGGTTGGCAACGGTCTGGGTTCCACTGCTCTGGTGCGGGCGAAGATTTGCGGAGACGCTTTGCTGTCGCTCAGCAGGAACTTTGCCCTCCAGCCTAAGCAGGCTAAAGCCTGCACTACGAACGGATACGCTTGTAGTGCGCACTCTAGTGCTCCATCATCCAGCTCGGCGGGAGCCTCATCGTCCAGGGTGCGTGGAGGGTCGCGCTCCGTCGCGACCGCACAAACCCAACGGCTCGGCGGGAGCCTCGCCCTCCAGGCTTCTGTCACCCTGAGCGCAGCGACGAATCCCGCCCTGCTCGAAGAATTGTCCTTTCCTCGCAAAAATAACTATGTACTTCAGCGATGTTCGAGCCAAAAATATACCGTGTGTAGGGCATTCCGAACGGAGCTGGTGGCTTATGGCGAGCCGAAAGTGGTTACCGCTGCTGTTTCCGCGCAGCTGGCAGCTCGTGGTGGTGGAGGTGCCGGCGGAGGAAGTTGAGTACGTCCGCCTCCGCAACCAGCGCATCTGGCGTCAGCTGGCTCGCCTCGACCCGGAGATGGCGCGGCAGGTAGAACCCTTCCTGACGTTATACTTCTCGAACGGCAACGGCTCCCCCGCTTCTCACAACAGGCTATAGGGGTCCACGTCAACCTGCAGTGTGCCGCCTTGTGCAGGCGCTACGCCCTCTAGTGCCTCCCGCAGCAGGTGGGGTAAGCTCTCTTGCTGGTAGCACTTCACCAGACAATGCCACCGCCACACCCCGCGCAGACGCGCCATCGGCGCCTGCACAGGACCCAGCACCTCGGCAGCAATCCGCTCTGCCCGAATCACCTCAGAAAGCCTCTGCGCTGCCTGCTGGCAGGTCTCCGCTGCCTTTGCTTCTTCGGGGTGGGTCGCCAGGATGTTCGCCAGTCGGGAAAAGGGAGGATAGCGCAGCTCCTCGCGGTGTGCGATT
>JANWXG010000059.1 GCA_025057335.1 bacterium
CCCCCAGCATGCTGGAAAGCACTCTTCCCCCCTGTTGTCACTCTGGGGCTGCCTGTCGCGGCGGAGGTTGTCGCGGGTGGGGGCGTTATCGCTAGATAGCCGTAAAGCACCCCTGTAGATGTGCTATACTAGGGGGTGAAAGGCAGGAGAGGAATATGAGCTGGCATCACACGACAGTGGTAGCGGTGCGCCGCGAGGGACAGGTGGCGATTGCCGCCGACGGGCAGGTAACCTACAGCGACACTATCCTCAAACACACCGCACGCAAGGTCCGCCGCATGTACCACGACCGAGTGCTGGCAGGGTTCGCGGGCGCCGTTGCCGATGCCCAAGCGCTGGCAGACCGCTTCGAGGCGAAGTTGGAAGCCACCAGCGGCAACCTGCGACGCGCGGCAGTGGAGTTCGCCAAAGAGTGGCGCACTGACCGCATCCTGCGCCGTCTAGAGGCGATGATGATTGTGGCGGACAGAGAGTATCTGCTGCTGGTCTCAGGCGACGGCAACGTGATTGAGCCTGACGACGGCGTGCTCGCCATCGGCAGTGGAGGGGCATACGCTGCAGCGGCGGCTCGCGCACTGCTGCGTCATACCACTCTGCCCGCTAGGGAGGTTGCCCTAGAAGCGATGCGCATCGCCGCCGAACTGTGTATCTATACAAATGATAAGGTACAGTGCGAGTGCTTAGAGTGAGCAGCGCGAAGGAGCAGGAGATGGAAGAAGACCTCACCCCTCAGCGGATTGTGGAGGAGCTGGACAAATACATCATTGGGCAACACAAGGCGAAGCGGGCAGTGGCAATCGCTTTGCGCAACCGCTACCGACGCCGGCTGCTGCCTGAGGATATGCGCGAGGAGGTCATCCCCAAGAACATCCTGATGATTGGTCCCACGGGCGTGGGCAAGACCGAGATCGCCCGCCGCATTGCGCAGCTGGTGAAAGCGCCCTTCATCAAGGTAGAAGCCACCAAGTTCACCGAGGTGGGCTACGTAGGGCGCGACGTGGACTCAATGGTGCGCGACCTCGTGCAGACCGCGGTGCGCATGGTCGAGGCGGAGAAGATGCAGGAGGTGCAGGAGCGCGCCGAACAGATTGCCATCGAGCGCATCGTTGACCGCCTGATGCCCCGTCGTTCCCGCCGCCCTGTGCAGGGGGCAACGCCCTTCGAGCGGCTGTTCCGCGCGCTGTACGAGGAGGAGACCAAGGAGGAGGAAGAGGAGGAGCCGAACACGCTGGCGGCGAAAGAGCGGCGCGAGCGTGAACGACGCATGCGCGAGAAGCTGATGGAGCGTGTGCGCAGCGGTGCGATGGACGACGAGAAGATAGAGATTGAGGTAGAGCAGACGGGTTCCGCGGTGCCCTTTGTCCAGGTGTTTGGTCCGCAGGGGATGGAGGAGATGGGGCTGGACATCCCCGACATGCTGCGTGGGATGATGAGCGGACGGAGGCGCAGTACGCAGGTGACCATCCGCGAAGCCAAGCAGATTCTGGCGCAGGAAGCCGCGCGTGAGCTGATTGACCGCGAGCAGGTAGTGCGCGAGGCCATCCAGCGCACCGAGGAGAGTGGGATCATCTTTATCGACGAGCTGGACAAAATCGCCGGGCGCGAGCAGGGCTTTGGTCCCGACGTCTCGCGTGAAGGGGTGCAACGCGACTTGCTGCCCATCATCGAAGGCTCCACGGTGATGACCAAATTCGGCTCCGTGCGCACCAACCATATCCTGTTCATCGCCGCAGGTGCGTTCCATGTGTCCAAGCCCAGCGACCTCATCCCCGAACTGCAGGGACGGTTGCCCATCCGCGTGGAGCTGGACAGCTTGACCGAGCAGGACTTCGTGCGCATCCTGACCGAGCCCCAAAATGCTTTGGTAAAACAGTACAAAGCGTTGCTAGCGACGGAGGGAGTGCAGCTGGAGTTCACCGACGATGCGGTGCGCGAAATTGCGGCGGTGGCGGCACAGGTCAACACCACCAACGAGAACATCGGGGCGCGGCGATTACATACCATCATGGAGCGGGTGCTGGAGGACATCTCCTTCCGCGCTAGCGAGTTCGCAGGACAGACGGTGACCATCACGGCGGAGTATGTGCGCCAGCAGCTGGCGGATGTACTGCGCAGCGAGGACCTGAGCAGGTATATCCTGTAGAATGGTGGGCGATGCGGTGGAGGCACCAGCCTGGGCAGGTTGCCCAGTTCGCGCGGCGGATTTTTCCTGACCGTAGCCCCCGACTTGTGTCGAGGGAGGAAGGTACCTTAACAAAGCAATCGTGTCGCGCTCAGAGGTGACTTCTGGATGAGCGAAAGGTTCTCTTCGCTCCCCGTCGTTCGGAGCGGAGCGAACAATCTGAGCCCCTTCGCCTTCGGCTCAGCATGACAAAGGGGAGGCGCTGTGGGAGCCGCGCCCTCCAGCCTCATTGTCGTTCTAAGCGAAGCGAAGAATCTCATCTCGTCTTCTGCAGGAGATGCTTCGCTCGCGCTCAGCATGACAAAGCAGCGACCTAGCGAGAGCCTCGCCTTCCATAGCCTCCCGTCACCCTGAGCGCAGCGAAGGGTCTCGTGGGAGGTTTCGCATGCACTTAGCATGATGGGGGAACGGCTCGACAGGAGCTTCGCCCTCCAATATGGTGTCTGGAGGGTGAACCTCCCGGTGAGCCGAGCGGGCAACCTGGAGGTATGGCTCAGCCCTCCTGGCTACCCGGCGAGCACGGCACGAGGAGGTTTATCCTGGGAAATGAATATCAAAACACCTCAACGACGAGGAGGATAAGGGAACAGATGAAGGTAAGCATCGTTGGTGGAGGCGGGCGTGTCGGGTCGAACACGCTCTACGCGCTGCAGTTGGGCGGTGTGGTGAAAGAGCTGGCGGTCATCGACGTGGCGCGCGAGCTAGCAGAAGGGGAGGCGCTGGACCTGCGACATGGAGCAGCGCTATCTGCCCCTCAGAAAATCTACGCAGGGGGCACTGACGCCGCCGCTGGCTCGGACATCGTCATCATCACTGCGGGGCTGCGACGCAAGCCCGACGAAAGCCGCCTCGAGCTGATTAACCGTAACGTCTCGCTGTTCCGCAGCATCCTGCAGGAGCTGAGGGGAGTATCCCTGCCGGAACACGCGATACTGCTCGTGGTGTCTAACCCTGTGGACATTCTGACCTATCTGGCGGTGAAGGAGTTCACTCTGCCGCCGCAGCAGGTCATCGGCTTGGGCACAGTGCTGGACACGACGCGCTTCCGCTCCCTGCTGGCGGAGCACTTCGGCATCGCCGCGACCGATGTCAAGGCGCTGATCCTAGGCGAGCACGGCGACAGCATGGTGCCTATCTGGTCGACGGCGAACGCGAACGGCGTGCCCCTGCAGGGTCTGCCTGGGTACGACCCGGCGAAGATGGAGGAAATCTTCGACTTCACTAAGCGCAGTGGCGCCGAGGTGATTCGGCTCAAGGGCGGCGCAGGATACGCCGTCGGAGTCGCCATCCGCGAGGTAGTGCACGCCATCCTGCTCGACCGACAGCAGATACTGCCTGTGTCCAGTCTGTTGACGGGGCTGTATGGCATCGAGGACGTCTGCCTGAGCGTGCCGACCATCATCGGGCGGAAGGGCGTCATCCAGCAGATAGAGATGCAGCTGTCTGACAATGAGTTGCAGGCGCTGCGTCGCTCTGCAGAGGTGCTGAAGGAGACGCTGGCGCAGGTGATGGCGTAGCCGCGGCAAACGCGGCTTCTGCCGTGCCGTTGCGGTGAAGGGGAAAAGCGCACTGACGTGCGCTACTACAAGCAAAAAGTTAGTAGTGAAGCACGTCAGTGCTTCTAACAGGGCACGGCTCCTGCCAAGCCGTTTATGCTGAGCGCTAGCGAAGCATCTCGTTCTTGCTGTCACGCTGAGCGCCAGCGAAGCGTCTTTACCAGTTAGTGGGATGAGATTCTTCGCTCCGCTCAGAATGACAGGTGAGAGGCGCGAATGACGACAGGCGCTCAGAATGACGAAGCGGTTGGAGGGCGAGGCTCCCGCCGAGCCGTTTTCTTGTCATGCTGAGCGTCAGCGAAGCATCTCCTGTCGGCAGGCAGTGAGATTCTTCGCTTCGCTCAGAATGACAGAAAGGCGCTCAGAATGACAAGAGGCTCAGCAGTGATAGGCAAACAGTGATGGCGTCATCACGGGCGACGGTAGAGAGGGCAACGCCTCTTGCCGAAAATGCTTTGGGGGAAAACGGGAACGCAGGCAAGACACGGATGCTGATAGAAGAGGTCAAAAGTCTGGTAACGAAAGCAGGCGAGCTGGCACAGCAGCTGGCGGACGGATTCACTCTGGAGACCAAGAGTGACGACTCCTTCGTGACCAATGCCGACCGTGCGGTAGAAAGCTTCCTGCGTGAGCATCTGGCGCGTCTGTTGCCCGAGGCAGGCTTCTTCGGCGAAGAGGAGGGCTTTACCAATGGACACGCTCGCCTGCTATGGGCCATTGACCCCATTGACGGCACAAGTAACTACGTATTCGGCATCCCGTTGTGGGGAGTGTCGGTGGCTCTGGTAGAAGATGGGCACATTCAGATGGGCGTCATTTCCCTGCCCGTGCTGCAGGAGCTCTACTGGGCGGAAAGAGGCTCAGGAGCCTACCTGAACGGCAGGCGCGTCACGGCAGTGGATAGCGAGCGGTTCACGGCGGAGGACGTCATCTGTTACGCCAGCGATGCGGTAACCGCCGAGCTGTTGAACGCGATGCCGGGCAGACCGCGCTGTTTCGGCAGCGCCGTAGTGAAGCTGGCGTGGACGGCGGCAGGGCGAGTGCGCGGCGCTATCTCGCTGGGCAGGTTGTATGACCTGGCGGCGGGCTTGCTGCTGTGTTACGAGGCGGGCTGCCAGACGCGCTACCTGTCGGGCAGGGAGTGGCAGCTGGAGCACCTGCTGGGCGGAGCGGCGCTACGCGAGCCCGTGTTGACAACACCGCCCCAGACCATGCAGGCGATTTTTCGTGCGCTACATACCGCTGACCGCGGTTGAACATAGATAGAGAGAGGTTGAAGACGATGACGTGTGACGAGGTGAACCGTCCGTTTAAGAACATTGCCGATGTCAGACAGGCGCTCTGCTGGCACGTCCGTTACTCGCTGGGCAAGTCGGGCGAAGACCTGCACAAGCATGATGCCTTCACTGCGGTCGCTCTCGCCCTGCGCAACCGCATCATCGACCTCATGATTGAGACCGAAAAGCGTTACCAGCAGCACGATGCGAAGCGACTGTACTACCTCTCGCTGGAATACCTCATCGGGCGCTCGCTCACGAACAACCTGATCAACCTGGGCTTGTACGACCTGTTCCGTGAGGCGCTGCTCCAGCAAGGTATCGACCTGGAAGAACTCGAGGAGTATGAGAGCGACGCGGCGCTAGGGAACGGCGGATTAGGTCGTCTCGCTGCCTGTTTCCTCGACTCGCTGGCGACGCTGGATATGCCCGGCTACGGCTACGGCATCAACTATGAGTACGGCATCTTCAAGCAGGAGATTCATCACGGCTACCAGCACGAGAAGCCCGATAAGTGGTTGAAAGGCATGTCGCCCTGGCTCATCGAGCGCTACGACGAGCGATGCTTCATCCCGGTGTACGGGCGCGTGGAGCACAGCATCGACCGCTATGGGCGCTACCAGCCACTCTGGACGGACTGGAAGCTGATTGTGGGCGTGCCTTACGATATGCCGATTGTCGGCTACGGGGGCAGGACAGTGAACGTGCTGCGGTTGTTCGCGGCGCGCTCGTACCACGAGTTTGACATGCAAATCTTCAACAGCGGCGACTACATCAGCGCGGTGGAACAGAAAATCGCCTCCGAGACCATCTCGAAGGTGCTTTACCCCTCCGACTCCGTGCAGGCAGGGAAGGAGCTGCGCCTCACGCAGGAGTATTTCCTCGTTGCCTGCGCCCTGCGCGATATCGTACGCCGCTACATGCGACAGCACGAGACCTTCGACCAGTTCCCGCGCAAGGCGGTGGTGCAGCTCAACGATACGCACCCCGCCCTCGCGATTGCGGAGCTGATGCGCATTCTGGTGGACGAGAACCAGCTACCGTGGGAGTATGCGTGGGAGATTACCGAGCGCACCTTTGGCTACACGAATCACACGCTGATGCCTGAGGCGCTGGAGAAGTGGCCTGTGAGCCTACTCGAAAAGCTACTCCCTCGCCATCTACAGATTATCTACGAAATCAACCGCCGCTTCCTCGAGCATGTGGCGTGGCTCTACCCAGGCGACACCGAGAAGTTGCGCCGGGTCTCCATTATCGAGGAGGGCGAGCAGAAGCAGGTGCGCATGGCTCACCTCGCCATCATTGGTAGCTACTCGGTCAACGGCGTGTCGCGACTACACAGTGAGCTCATCAAGAGCACGCTAGTTCCCGACTTTTACGAGCTGTTCCCGCACAAGTTCAACAGCAAGACCAACGGCGTGACCCCGCGTCGTTGGCTCAAGCAAGCCAACCCGCGCCTGAGCCAGCTGCTTGACGCCACCATCGGTACAGGATGGGTGACCAACCTGGAACAGCTGCGCGCCCTGGAACCTTACGCAGAGGACGAGGAGTTCCAGCAGCAGTTCCGCCAGGTGAAGCTGCTCAATAAGCTGCGTCTGGCACACCTGGTTCGCGACACGCTGGGCTTGCAGGTGCCCCCAGAGAGCCTGTTCGACGTGCAAGTGAAGCGCATCCATGAGTACAAGCGCCAGCTGCTCAACGTGCTGCACATCATCTACGAGTACTTGAGGATAGTGGAGGACCGTCAGTATCCGCGCGTGCCGCGCACCTACATCTTCGGAGGCAAGGCAGCGCCCGGCTACTGGGCTGCCAAACAGATTATCAAACTCATCCACAACGTGGCGTCGGTGGTTAACCACGACCCGCGCGCCAGAGACTATCTGCACGTGGTGTTCCTGCCGGACTATCGCGTGTCCCTAGCGGAGGTGATTATCCCCGCCACCGACCTGAGCGAGCACATTTCCACTGCGGGCACCGAGGCGTCGGGCACCAGCTGCATGAAGTTTGCAATGAACGGTGGGCTGATTATCGGCACGCTAGACGGCGCCAACATCGAAATCCGCGAAGAGGTGGGCGAGGAGAATATCTACATCTTCGGACATACCGCCGAGCAAATCCGCCAGATGCGCTGGGAAGGCTCCTATGATCCGCGCGCGCTCTACGAGAGCAATCCTGTCGTGCGACGCGTGATGGATACCTTCCGCACCGACCTGTTCTGCCCGCACGAGCCTGGGTTATTCCGCTGGATATTCGACAGTCTAGTGCATCACGGCGACTACTACTTCCACCTTGCCGACCTGCCATCATACGTTGAGACACACGAGCGGGTTGCCGAGGAGTACTGCCAGCCTGAGCTGTGGACGCGCAAGGCGATTCTGAATGTAGCGCGTATCGGCAAGTTCTCCAGCGACCGCACCGTGATGGAGTACGCCCGCGATATCTGGCAGATTGAGCGCAAGTAGCCGTGCTACAGCGACAAGGAGCGCATCACTAGCCCGCTGAGTAGCTTGGGGTAGAAGTAGGTGGACTTGGGGGGCATCTTTTCGCCCGCTAGCGCGACCTCTCGCACCTCCTGCACATTAGGCGGGTTCAACAGGAAAGCCGCTGCCGCTTCACCGCGAAGCACCCACTCCATCGCCTCCTGCTCGTCGCGCGTGTAGCAAATGCCTTCGGCGCGCTCGAGGTGTCGTGGAGTGATTCCGAATAGCGGCTCCACCACCAAGCTTTGCAACAGCGTTACATCCAGTCGGCGGTAGGCGGTGCTATGCGTCTCTGGTGGGAGATCCGCTGGGGTGACCTCTTCTCGCAGCCATGCGGTAAATGCCCTACCGTCCCGCAAGACCACGGCGAACCCCCTTCGTGGGGCACCCGCGCGCAGTTGCTCTACCACCTGGTGCGGAGAAGACGGATACACCTCAAACCACTGCTGCAGCTTTGCGGACAGCTGAGCAAGCGTTTCGTCTGGTGCCTGTAGCAGGACGCGGTGAGTGGGCAGGATGACCACTCCTGGGTCCTCAAGTGGGGTGAGCGCAATCATCAGCCAGTCGTAGGAGCGCAGTTCCCCAGTGTTGTCCTCGGCAGCGCGTCGCTCCCGCCGATAGTGTAGGCAGGTCTCATAGCGGTGGTGCCCATCTGCAATCCACACTCGTGCGGAAGCCGCCTGTTCCGCTAGCAGGGAGATGCGCTCCTGCTGCTCCACTCGATACAGGCGATGCGTTCCTCCGTCGTGCTCTACCTCTGCCACTAGCGGGCAGGCGGTAGTAAGTTGGTTCAACAGGGGAAACATGTTCCCCTCGATTAGCCCGTGCACGGGCTCGAGGTTCGCCCCAGTTGCCCGCAGCAGGTGCAAGCGGTCTTCCTTGACGCGGGGCTGCGTGTGTTCATGGGGGAGCACCACACCCGCCTCGTACTCTTCCAAAGCCATCAGGCAGGCCAGAGCTAGACGTCTACTGCGCTCCCCCGTCAACGGGTGCGAGAAGGTCTGCTCAAGCAGATACATGCTCGGCGAGGGGTCAGCCTGCAGCACTCCTTGCTCCTGCCACTGATGCCACAACTGCGCCGCCCGGTCGTAGCTATCGGGAAGAGTGAGATGGACGATATTGTAGGGGAACCGCCGAAGCTGCTCGCGCTCCGGCGGGGAGATGACATCGTAGGGTGGTGCGATACACTGCCGTAGGTCAGGCAAGGCGTAGCGCACACCGCGAAAAGGAGCGAGACGCGCCATACAGCTACAGCAACGCCTCCAGCTTTTGCACAATCGTCTGTTTGGGCACGACGCCCACAATCATGTCCTGCACCTTGCCGTCCTTGAAGAAGAGCAAGGTGGGAATGCTCTGGATGCCGTAACGCAGAGCCAGTTCGGGTTCTTCGTCGACGTTCACCTTCACCGCCTTCGCACGCCCCTGATACTCGTTGGCGATGGCTTCCACGTGAGGGGCAATGGCTTTACACGGACCGCACCAGATCGCCCAGAAATCCACCACGACGGGCACGTCCGACTGCAGCACCTCGGTCTCGAATTCTGCGGTGGTCACATGCTTTGCGCTCATAATCGCCTCCTGCCAAAGAGCTCACGTGTTTCATTATGGGGGATGGGAGGGGGTTTTGTCAACCGCTGGCAAGGGTGCTCGAGGAATTGTGGACAATACAACAGCCTGAACTGTAGCACAGCTCGACGTGCAGAGACGGACGCCAAGTTGAGCAATGATGAAGATCTGGTAACGCCGCCTCGCTCCAAATCAGGGCGACGATAATAGTCGCCTTCGTTGCCGCCCTTCTCTGTCACGCTGAGTGGGGATAAAGGAGTGCGCAATAAAGGCACATTTCCCTGTTGCTATCCATCTCCGCTTTAGGCTACAATAAGGTGAACCCGTCCGATTACCAGTGGAGGTACCAGTCATGAAGCGTCTCCTTTTGCTTTTTGCATGTTGGGTGGTGCTGTCTGCCCTGGTGCAGGCGCAAGAGCTAGACCCCTGGGGCATGCCCAAGCCGTGGAAGCGTCTGGAATGGTTCTACAGCCGACGCGCTTTCCCCTATTCTGACGTCCCTGCAGGAGCGTGGCTGCGCGCCTATGAGCAGGCGCAGCAGATGCCCGTGTATCTAGGCGAAGGGCTACAGGGGCAAGCGCTGACGTGGGAGTTCTTCGGTCCCGACAGGACCAATCAGAACTGGCTGGCTCGCGTCAACGCCATCGCTATCCATCCCCTCGATCCCAATACCATCTACATCGGTGTCTCCAAAGGAGGAGTGTGGAAAAGCACCGACCGCGGTTCCTCCTGGACGAATCTGACGGACTTCCTAGCGGCACAGTACGTCGGCTGCCTGACCATAGACCCGCATGACCCGAACACCATCTACCTGGGCACTGGCGAGGAGTACTATGCAGGATACACGCTGGCGGGAATTGGCATCTACCGTTCGTCTGACGGGGGAAGTAGCTGGACGCTCATCGGAAGCAATACCTTCGCCGGACAACGTATACACGAAATCATCATCGATCCCACCAACCGCAACAAGTGGATTGTCGCCACCGATGCTGGCATCTACATCACCACCAACGGCGGAGGCAGCTTTACCCGCACGCTTAGCGGTATCTCCTCCGCCCTTCGGATGCACCCGACCAATCCCAACATCCTGTGGGCGGCACTAGGCTCCATCTGGGGCAGCTCCACTAACGGCGTGTACGTCTCCACGAACGGGGGCAACAGCTGGACGCGCTACAGCGCGTTGCCCCTCGGCACCAGCGTGGGGCGCATCGAGCTGGACGTGTGCCGCAGTAATCCCAACGTGCTGTACGTAGCCATTGGACAGACAGTGGCAGCGGGGTCACGCATCCACAGCGTCTGGAAGACTACCAACGGCGGTTCCTCCTGGACGCAGTTGACCTCCGCGCCTACTGGTAGCGGACAGACGTGGTATGATTTCGTAATGCGGGTAGACCCCAATCATCCCGACATCGCTTACGTGGGCGAGGTCGAGCTGTATCGTACGACCGATGGAGGCGTCAACTGGACCCGTATCAACGGCTCCGGGATGTCCAACGCCCACGTCGACCAGCACGCCCTGGAGTTCGACCCCACCGACTCCGCCCAAATCTACATCGGCTGTGACGGGGGTGTCTTCTACTCGCCCGACCGAGGCAACACGCGCGTGCCCCTCAACACAGGGCGAGGCACGATGGAGTTCTACGCTTTCGATGTGCACCCCACTAACCCCAACCGTCTAGTAGCTGGATCCCAGGACAACGGCACGCAGGTGCGCTCCACCTCCAACAACTACGCTATCACCTTGGGAGGAGATGGCTTTTGGGCGGCATACAAACGCAACGACCCCAACCTGGTACTGGGCGAGGTGTACTACGCGATGGTGTACCGCTCCACTAATGGGGGCAGCAGCTGGAGCTTCGTCTTCAACGGCAGCAACGACCCCCGCCCGCCCTGGTCTGCCCCGCTGGTCAACGACCCGAACAACCCTTCCACCTTCTACGTGGGCACCGTATATCTCTATCGCTCCACCAACAACGGCGCCTCGGGCAGCTGGAGCCGTATTAGCCCCGACCTGACGCGAGGTTCAGGCTCTCTGTCGGCGATTGCGATAGCGCCGTCCAACTCCAACGTTATTTACACTGGTTCCGACGATGGGGCGGTATATGTGAGCACCGATGGGGGCAACACGTGGAGCGCTCGCTTTTCTGGCTTACCAACGCGCTCGGTGGGCGGCATCGCCGTAGACCCGAACAATCCTGCCATCGTATATGTGGGACTGCAGGGCTTCGGTTCGGGGCGTGTGTATAGGAGCACGAACTACGGCGCCTCGTGGACGAACATCTCAGGTAACCTGCCAGACACGCCCGTCAACTTCCTCATCGTCCATCCGAACGCGCCCAACATGCTCATCGCGGCAACCGACACAGGCGTCTTCGTGACCGCTGACGGCGGAGCCAACTGGGCAAAACTGGGCGTTGGGCTGCCCAGTACTCCCTGTCTGCACTTGAGAGCGAACCCCACCACTGGCTACCTCTACGTGGGCACGTACGGACGGGGCATTTGGCGGATGCCCTTGCCTTCTCCGGGCTTTGTCACCACGCGCGTGCTGGTGAATAACGCCTCGGGCACACTGGGGGGCACGTTGAACCTGACGGCAACGCTACAGCGCACCGACACGCTCGCGGGCATCGCGGGCAAGACCCTGCGCTTTGCTATCGATAACTCCCCCATCGGCAGTGCTGTGACAGGCTCGGATGGTACGGCTACGTTGACCTACACTATCCCAGAGACGTGGGGCACAGGAAGCCGTGTC
>JANWXG010000005.1 GCA_025057335.1 bacterium
TCGTAGTTGACCAGTTTGTCGAGGAAAACCAGCACTCTGTGCGGCACAGAGAGGTAGTTGATGCGCGTATCATCGGTTCTGTTGCCGCTGCGGATCGACCAAAGGGTTTTGGGGTAGCGCGATCGCTCCAGGCGCAGGTAAGCGCTATAGTCCTGAGTGAGCAGCTCATAGAGGGCACGCAGCAGCGCCGCCTCTGGCGAGCGCGCGTCGGGATAGTTGTGCAACTGCAGTTGCCTGGCGAGGGCGTGGGCGCGCACTACACTCAGGTTGCGCTGGATGATGCCCGCAAGCGCGGACTGGTCTTGCACATGCATGAAGAGGAAGGTACTCGCTGCCTGCATCATGGCGGGGAGGGCGGCGACCACTGCCAGCCCGCACAGCGCACACACGCTGAGCCCTGACGCCAGCAGGGGGTAGAAGTTGATATCGCCCAACAGGAAGGGGATTTTGTCTTTGCGGGCATGGAGGATAGCGTCCTCGGGGCAAAGGGCGCCGCACAGGCTGCACACGAAATTGCCCTTTCCCCTTCTGCCTGTCATGTGTAGCAGGGTTTGCAGAAAGAGGCGAATATCCTGCTCTCGGGTTTTGCTGCTGCCAGGGTTGCTGAAAACGCTGTTGGGCAGGTAAGCGGAGTACAGGCGCGCAGTGCCTTCGGGGTCTGCACACAGCAGGTCGCTCAGCTGGGCGACCGCTGTAGAGAGGTCATCGCCATCGTCGCTCATGCACCGGAGGCTGACTCGTCCATAGTCCACTATGGGGTGACCAGTAAACTGCACCATCACAGCTTTTCTCCTTTCCAGTATGGCGCCCGTCGTGGCTGCGACGCGACATAGCGAACGGACATCCCCTCGCGGAAAGGGGTAGCCTGCGGTAGCGCAGGGTGGCACTGTTATAGCACCTTGGCGTGCTTCTGTCAAGACGTGGCGAGGTCGTTGTGGGATAAGGAGAGGGCAGAGCGCTCTCTCTGCCCTCCCGTTGCGTTTGTCTGTCCTGCGGAGGCTACTCCATTCTGCTGCGCAGCGCATGGTACATCTGCGCCTGCAAGCCGAAAATCTTCACCATGCCCGTGCTCTCGCGCTGGTCGAAGGCAGTGGTGTCGAAGGAGGCGAGCTCCTCGGAGTAGAGCGCCCAAGGGCTGCTGCGCCCTACCACCTGCAAGCAGCCCTTGTACAGACGCAGCCATACCGCGCCCGTGACGCGCCGCTGGGTCTGCGCGATGAACGCCTCGAGGTCTTCCTTGAGCGGGTGGAACCACAACCCGTGATACGCCAGCTGCGCCCACTCGGCGTCCACTATCGCCTTGAAGCGCAGCTCCTCGCGCGTGAGCACCAGCGCTTCCAGCGCGCGGTGGGCGGTGAGGATGGTCACGGCGGCAGGGCATTCGTAGTTCTCACGCACCTTCAGCCCCAGCATGCGGTCTTCCATCATGTCGATGCGCCCGACGCCGTTCTCGCCCGCCACGCGGTTGAGCTTCGCAATCAGCTCAGCGGGGGAAAGCGGCTCACCGTCCACACGCACAGGCACGCCCTCCTCGAACTCCAGCTTCAGCTCGCGGGGCACGTCGGGCGCATCCAGCGGGTTGCGCGTCCAGCGGTAAATCTCCTCTGGCGGGGCATAGTCGGGTTCCTCTAGGCGACCGCCCTCCACAGAGCGCCCCCACAGGTTCTCGTCGATGCTCCAGATTTTATCCACGCTCTGGCTGATGGGCACGCCGCGCGAGCGGGCGTACTCGAACTCCCACGAGCGGGTAAGGTTGCGCTCACGGATGGGCGCGTGGATGGTTGCATCGGGCATGAGCGCGCGGATGGTGAACTCGATGCGGAACTGGTCGTTGCCCTTGCCCGTGCAGCCATGCGCAAACGCCGTCGCCCCCACCTGCTTCGCCACCTCGACCGCCTTGGCGGCAATCAGCGGACGGGCGATGGCGGTGCTGAGGGGATAGCCCTCGTAGTCTCCGTTGGCGCGTACCGCGGCGAAGCAGTACTCGCGCGCGAACTCTTCCTTCGCGGGCACGGTGTAGTGCTCCGTACCCAGTGCACGCGCCTTCTGCTCCGCCTCGCAGATGTCCTCCTCAGGCTGTCCGACATCGATGGTAACGGTCACCACGTGGTCGTAACCGTACTCCTCACGCATCAGCGGGATGCATACGGAGGTATCCAGTCCCCCCGAATAGACCAGAACCACTTTCTTCATCGCCAGTACTCCTCTTTGGGATAACGGTTAGATTATACGGGAAGGGGGGAGGGAGGCGCAAGAAGCGAGGGCTGTCGCTCGGCTGTTGCCGATCCGAATGCAGGGAAAGGCGTCTCCCCCGACGCCTCCTGTTAACGGTTGCACTTTTTCCGCATTCACCATATAATATGCTCAAGAGCTCGTGGTGGGGTTTCTCATCAGTGCGCGGTCTCCGTTCCAGAGGAGGGGTAATTTGGGTGCTTGCTCTGGTCGGTCTACCGATTTGCTGGTGGCTGACTCCCGCGCCCGTACCTCCTCTCCTCGCTCTCCCTTTGCTGTTCCTGCTCACACTGTTGACGATGCTGTTCCCCGTAGGACGGTTAGGCACGCGCCCTGTGCGTTTGGGCAGCGCGGCGGTGCTGTACACTGCGCTACTGTATGGGGCGTGCGTGGCGTCACTGGTCAGCCTGCTTGCGGGCTGGACTGCCTCCCAGCTGAGACGACGTGGAAGGGGTGACGTACGGCTGTATGCGCCCACGCTGGCGCTGTCCGTGATGTTGGGCGTGGGGCTCTATCACTACGCCCGACAGGCTGCTCCGGTCGCCCCCGCTAGCTGGGTGGACGGATTGCGCCTTCTGGGAACGGTGGCGACGTTTCTTGCTCTGCGCGTGTTGCTCCTGTGGTGGGGAGAGGGAGGCGGTTCTGCACAGCGAACGCAGATCGCGCGCGTGGAGGGTATGGTGGAAGCGGTGACCTTGCCCACTGTCCTGGCGGCGCTGTGGATGCAGCAGGAGTGGGGATGGCTCTCGGTATTGCCAGCCTGTGCGGCGGGCGCAGCAGCACTGGTGGCGGCACGCGCCCTGGTGCAGACACATCAGGCGTATCGGCAGATACGCGCCCTACAGACACTGCATCGCCGCCTTATCGCGCATCTGCATCCCGACCAGCTGATGCAAGACCTCGCCGACGAGATGCGTCGCCTAGTGGGTTTTGACCGCCTGAGCCTGTGGAGCTACGCCCGTCAGGAGGCGCACCTGCAAGTGGTAGGCGTATATCCCGCGCAGCATCGGGCGGACTTCCCTGCCTACCTGGAGGTAGAAGGTATCCTCAGCAAAGTAGTAGACCATCGAAAACCTCTGCTGCTTACAGAGGAGCTGTGGCAACGCCTGCAAGAGCAGCCACTGCCTTTCGTGGGACACCTGATGGTCGTGCCGCTGGCAGTATACGAGTACCCTTGGGGACTGTTAATACTGGAGCGAAGAACGCAACACGAGCCGTTCGTACAAGCGGAGTACGAGACCATCCGGGTGATTGTGGAACATCTGGCGATTCTGCTGGAGAACCTGCGCCTGTATCGTCAGACGGCGGAGCTGGCGGTGCGCGACGGTCTGACGGGGCTGTTGAACCATCGTCGACTACAGGAGCGCCTGAAAGAGGAGCTTGCCCGCTCGTTGCGCTACTACCATCCGATGACTCTGCTCATGATTGATGTGGACTATTTCAAGCGCTACAACGATACTTACGGTCACCAGCAGGGCGACGAGCTGTTGCGTCGGCTGGCGCAGGTACTTCAGCGCAACGTGCGCCAGAGCGACATCGTGGGCAGATGGGGGGGAGAAGAGTTCGCTATCGTGCTTCCCGAGACCGACAAACGGTCGGCGACAGTACTGGCGCAACGGTTGTGTGAGGTGGTGGCGGCCACGCCGTTCCCTGGTCATCCTGGGCGCGCCCCTGTGCGCTGCACGATCAGCATCGGGGTAGCGAGCTACCCTGAGGACGCGCTCACCGTTTCCGACCTAGTGGCTGCTGCCGATGCTGCCCTCTATCGAGCCAAGCGCTACGGCAAAAACCGGGTGGTGGTCGCCTCGTGAGGGAGCCGCTCGCTGCGGTGGTGACTGCTGGGGGACGAGTCGCTCGAACACAATTCCCCGCTGCCGACCTTCCAGAGGGCATAGAGAGCGAGGGCGACCTGCTGCCCAAGGCGCTGTTGCAAGTTGACGGGCGTACCCTGCTGGAGAGGGTACTGGAGGCGGTGCGCGCTACCGGTCGGGCGGAGCGCATCGTGGTAGTGGGGGCTGCCTCGCTGCAACGCTGGTTGCGCTCTCCTGCCGAAACCCTCCTGCCCGAACACGCTGAGGCGCACGAGAACCTGCTCGTGGGCTTGCAGGCGGTGGCGCACTACCCCAGAGCGCTCTACCTGACTTCCGACCTGCCGTTTGTCACTGCGGAGGCAATCTGCCGCTTCCTCGAAGCCTGTCCAGAGGAGGCGCAGCTCTGTTACGCCATTGCCCGACGTGAGGCGTTTGATGCCCGTTTCCCGAACTCCCCCAGCGTCTACGCCCGTATGAAGGACGGAGAATGGTTAGCGGGATGCGCTATGCTGATAGACCCCTCTGCTCTGCTGCAACGGGCGGAATGGGTGCGTCGAGTAGCCCAGCGGCGCAAGAGCCTCTGGCAGCTGGCGATGCTGGCGGGCTGGGGCGTTCTGTGGAGGTTCGCTACACGCCAGCTGACGGTGGCAGATGTGGAGCGCCGCGCGGAGCAGCTGCTGGGCATACATTGTCGCGCGGTGGAATGCGCTCCCGAGCTGGCTTACGATGTCGACACGCCGCAGGAGTACGAGTACGCGCGGAGGCTTGCCGATGGGGGAGCTGGCTAAGCGGGTGCTAACAGCGCTGGTGGGGATACCGCTGTTCCTGCTGGCGCTGGTGGGACCTCCCGCGAACGTTCTCGCGGAGGGCAGTACTTGGCTTGTGCTGGTGATGCTAGTTGCCCTGCTGGGCAGCGTGGAGATGAGCTCCGCGCTGGAGCGACGTGACCCCGCGCTACGGGTGAACCGCCTGCTGATGGCGCTCTCCGTCTACCTGCCCTTCGAGGCGTGGCTGGGGGCACAGTCACAGGCGTCTCTACTGCCGACCGCCCGCCTGACCGCTCTAGGCGCGGTGCTGGTCGCGCTGGGGTGGGAGGTATGGCAGGCGGAGCGGCGTCAGGTGCTCTCCGCATGGCGCAACCTAGGCACAGCAACGCTCATCGCTCTGTACCTTGGGCTGTTGCTCGGCGCGTGGGTGCATCTGCGTCTGCTGGACGCGGGCTGCGCTCGCGCTGACAGAGTGCTATCCGACGGAGTGCGGCTCGTACTGCTCGGTTGCCTGTCGGTGTGGGCATGCGATAGTGTGGCGTACCTCGCAGGCAGTCGGCTGGGGCGTAGAAGGGTGGCTCCCCTGCTTAGCCCACGCAAAAGCTGGGAGGGCGCTGGTGCGGGAGTGCTTGGGGGTATGGCGGCGGCTCTTCTCTGTGTGCCCTTGCTGGGGATACCGCCGCTGTCGGCGCTGGCGCTGGGGAGCGCGGCGGCATGTGCCGGGCAGGTCGGCGACCTGTTCGAGAGCGCCCTCAAGCGCGAGCTAGGGGTGAAGGACTTCGGCAGCCTGCTGCCCGGTCACGGCGGGGTGATGGACCGTCTGGACAGCCTCCTGTTCGCTTTACCTGTTGTTTATCTGTTGAGCCATTGGTTACCCATTTGCCCGTAGCTCTCACAGAGCGTGTCCATCCCCCCATATGGAACAGTGTCGACAAGGAGTGTTATAGGAGAAGATAACGCATGTTCGTTGTGCTGACAGAGAGTGGTGTGATGTATCAGCCGGGGACATGGTGGCAGCGCGCTCTGGTGGCAGACGGGCAGTCGTGGCTATGGGTAGGTACTCTGTTAATCGGTTTGACGCTGGTGGCGGTTCTCGCCTCACGCTACTTGTATTGCCTCTGGTGGTTGAACCGGCTCCGCCTGTTACGCGGTCAGGGGCTCATCTCCTCCTCCAGCCTACGCACGGGACAGTGCGCCTACCTGCAGTTGCTGGAGGGCACGGAGGAGCAACGTCTGCGCCGATGGCGAACGATGGTGCGACGGGTGCTGCCCGATGTCATTGAGGTAGACTTGCCTATACAGAACGGAGAGAGCAACGATTTCGTAGCTGGCAGGCGTGTGACTCTGGCAGTGAACGACGTCGACAGCCTGTATGTGATGGATACCCAGATACTCGCTGTTGGCGGAGAGGATATCCTGACCTTACAGCTACGTCGGCAGCCGCTGTTACATCATCTGCAACGGCGACAGTTCGCCCGTGTAGAGGTGCTTGCTCCCGCTACAGTGGAGATAGTAGGAGGCAAGAGCATTGGACGCTATGCTGGAGTGGTGCTAGACATCGGGGGCGGCGGGGTGTGTGTGCAGACCCCGGTGGCCCCCGTTGTAGGGAGCGCTATACGTCTGGAGGCGCCTATTCTGTCCAACGTGCTTCCCCAGCCCACTCGTCTCACTGTCGTTGGAATATCCGAAGACCTTGTGGACGGACACGTGGAGTACCGCTTGCACTGCGCTTTTGCGGGGATGAACGCTGAGCAGCTGGAGCGCGTCGCGCGGTTTGTGCTGCAGAAACAGCGCGAGGTCCACATGGGTCGCAGGTGGCGCGCACCACAGGACGTGAGCTCTCCTACAACCCCTTCAGCCTAAGCTCCGTTCCTCCGAGAGCCGATAATGTAGTGATAAGGCAAGTGGAGAGCCAGTGCTCTGCCCCCTGTCGCTAAGAGAATGCTTCCCTCAGGCCTCGCATGATGGGGGGCGTACCGAGCACGCAGCGCTTTCAACGTAACGGAGGGAGCGATAGTCCTGTGTTCCGAGCAGGCGACCCGGTAGAGGTTCACTTTAAAGTCGGCAATGCTCCAGTGACCTTGCGGGGCAAGCTGGCGCAGATAGCCCGTCCTCTACTGGGTATTCAGCTAAGTGATACTCTGGCGTGTAACGGCTCCCTAGTACCGGGCGCAGCGGTAGTCGTCGCCATCAGCGGCGGCACGGGGATATACACTGCTCCAGCCGTTGTCCAGCGGTGCAATCTCGAGGCTCGGCAGCTGGTAGTCGCCACGCAAGGCTCCTTCTGCTACCAGCAACGCCGCCAGCACGAACGCTACCGGTGCGATATGCAGGTGCGCCTGCGCCCAGTAGGCGACACCGAGTGGACCGCAGGCATCTGCCGCGACATCTCGGCAGGAGGCGCTCGCATCTACCTGCCGCAGGAGCTTGTTCTGCGCTCTAACACGCTGGAGCTGGTCTTCCTCTCACCAGACAACCAGCAGGCAGTGCGCGCTATCGCAGAGGTCGTTCGTACGAGTAAGCTCCTAGACGAGAGCGGATGGGAGCTAGGCGTACGCTTTACCGAAATGAACCGCATGGAGAAAATCCACTTCGCGCGCCTGTTGCAGCACTGGGCAGCACAACACGAACGCGAACCTGTACAGCCCGACTAGCTCCGCATGAGCTCTGCCAGCTGCTCCACCAACACCTGTCCTTCAATCATGATCATCCCGTCGCCGATGGCTACCCGCTCGACGCGCACGGGCGCACGCATCCCAGACAGGTCAATCAATGGGCGGTTCAAGAATAGGTCGGATAGCAGCTCGCGCACCCTCTCTGGCACCGTTACCCCTACTACCTTCACCTCCGACGCCTCGAACCAGACCTGCGTGTGCTCCCGCAGGCGAATTTGACCACCCAGCTCACCCGACAGCTTCACGCCGAGCCGGGTATGCACGTCAATGAACAGGCGAATCTCCCCTGCGCGACTGCGCACGCGCAGGTTGTCTAGACGGGATACTACCAGGCTCCAAGGGGAACGAATGGGGGGCAGGAGGCTACGCAGGTAAGACGCCAGCGCCTCGTCGCTCAGCGTCGCGTGGAAGACGCCACGTTTCGCTTGTAGGGGAGCATCCTGTCGGTATGCTATCTCCTCCAACTCGACCACCAGCTCGCGCAAGACTAAGCCGGGCTGTATCTCTACCTCTTCACCTACAATGCGCGCCGCCTTGACCCTTCCCTGAAACATCCGTTCGTGCCTCCCCAGAAGATACACGCGATACCGTTTGGCTGGACCGATGAGGCGCGGCAGTTGCCCTTCCACTCGCTTTTCCGCCAGCCGCCGGGGATTGACGCCACACCCCGCCGCAACCATCGCCAGAAGGATGACGAATAGCACCCAAACTGTCCATCCTCTCATCAGGACACTACCGACGCCTCCCACAGGGCGTTCTCGCCGAGTAGGATGTTCCTCTCGTTGTTGTCCTTCTCCTGCCCTGTTGCTGCGTGCATGCCTCGGTAAGCACGTCCAGCAAACGGGTTTTAGAGGGTCACGCTCTGCCGTGACCTTTGCACACTCTCTTCTGGAGGGTCACGCTCCGTCGTGACCTAATGGCGGGTGCGATGGAGCGCGTCCCGACAGTTGCTTTCTTGGGCAGCCTTTGCTTCGGTTGCTTGCGCACTGCATCCGTGATACAATGAGAATGTATGAGGGCAGACGAAGAGAACAGTTTTGAACGAACCTCTCCTTCAGCTTTAGCGCTGTGGCACAATCACACCTATCGCCTCTACTGGGCGGGGGCGTTCATCTCCTTCCTGGGCAGCTGGATGCAGACAGTAGCGCAAGGATGGGTGGTCTACGAGCTGACGAACAGCAAGCTGTTGCTGGGACTGCTCGGCTTCGTCGGCTCGTTCCCCACGACGCTGTTTAGCCTGTTTGGAGGTGTGGTGGCAGACCGTCTGGAGAAGCGCAAACTGGTCATCGCCACGCAGGCGCTGTTTGCGGTTAACGCCTTCCTCTTGGCGGTGCTGGTGCTGAGTGGACGGGTAGCCTACTGGCACATCGCGTTGATCGCCGCGCTCAACGGGTTCATCGTGGCACTGGATGCGCCTGCCCGACAGGCAATGGTGATGGAGCTAGTGGGCAAGCAGATGGTGACAGTGGGCGTAGCGATGAACTCGGCGGCGTTCAACACGGCGCGCATTCTCGGTCCCGCGATGGCAGGTAAGTTGATCGAGGTGGTGAACGCCGGGTGGTGTTTTTTCATCAATGCAGTCAGCTACCTAGCCATCATTTTCGCGCTGTGGCGCATCCCTGCCACGCCGAACCAGAACGCTGTGGAGCGCCTCTCGGTATGGTCGGAACTACGAGAGGGGTTATCTTACGTCTATCAGAACAGTTTGCTGCGGGCACTGGTACTGCTGGACTGCGCATTGAGCATCTTCGCCATCTCTTACACGACACTGATGCCTGTGTTCGCGCGGGACGTGCTGCAAGTGGGCAAGCAGGGGTTGGGAAACCTGTTCTCGGCGACGGGCGTCGGGGCGCTGACGGGCGCGTTGATTCTGGCGAGTGTGGCGGGTTCGGTGCCGCGTGGCAAGGTGGTGCTGACTGCGGCGACGGGTTTGTGTACGGGGCTGTTGCTGTTCGCCCTTTCGCGCAGCTACCTGCTGTCGCTGGCGGCGCTGGTGCTGGTGGGTGGCTCGGCAGTGAGCACTCTGGGATCCATCAACGCCTTGTTGCAATCGCTGAGCCCAGAGCACTTACGCGGACGCACGATGTCGCTGCACGTGTTCGCGCTGATGGGACTGGCGCCCTTTGGCAACCTGTTCATGGGCTGGATGGCGTCGCGCTGGACGGCGACTGTGGCACTGGCGACGGGGGCGCTGGTGTGCGCGACGGTAGTGGCGCTGACCGCCGCGCGTCGGGACGTACGCCAGCTGCCAGCAGTGTGAACTGGGGATGTACGTGCTGAGATGTGGTGACGCACTACGAGCATCTTCGCTTGTAGTGCAGGCTTGAGTCTGCAAGAGGCGTGCGGAAACGTATCATGCTGACTCCACATCTGGAGGGCGAGGCTCCTGCCGAGCCATCAGGTCTATACGGTCGCGACAGAGCGCGCCACTCCAGTATTGTCATGCTGAGCCGAAGGCGAAGCATCTCGGAGATTCTTCGCTTCGCTCAGAATGACGATGCAGGTCAGGATGACCAGCGTGGGGCGCGACGGAGCGCGACCTTCCAGTATTGTCATGCTGAGCCGAAGGCGAAGCATCTCAGATTCTTCGCTTGCGCTCAGAATGACAGGAGGGATAGAGGGCGAGGCTCCCGCCGAGCCGTTCTACGCAAGGGTGGGAAAGGTCGCACGGGAACTGAGAAAAATCATGCTCGGATAGGGGAAGATGGACTACACACGCGCTGTATCGTATATGCAGAGCCTGAAGCGCTTCGGCATCAAGCTGGGCAACGAGCGGTTCGAGGCGCTGCTGGAGCGGCTGGGCAACCCGCACCACCGGCTGCGCGTCATCCACGTTGCGGGCACGAACGGCAAGGGGTCTACCTGCACCTTCATTGCCACGGTGCTGCAGGCAGCGGGCTACAAGGTGGGATTGTATCTGTCGCCCTACGTGTTCAACCTGCGTGAGCGCATTCAGGTCAACGGCTACATGATTCCCGAAGCCGACTTCGCACGGCTGGTGACGTGGATCAAGCCGCACATCGAAGAGCTGGCGCAGACCCCGCTGGGGCAGGTCACGGAGTTCGAGCTGAAGACGGCGGTGGGGTTTGCCTGCTTCGCCGAGCAGAGAGTAGACTTCGCAGTGGTAGAGGTGGGACTGGGCGGCAGGCTGGACGCTACCAACGTCGTGCGCCCTCTGGTCAGCGTGATTACCTCCATCGGCTGGGACCATATGGACCGTCTAGGAGACACGCTGGGCAAAATCGCAGCAGAGAAAGCAGGCATCATCAAGCCCTACGCCCCCGTTGTAACGGGCGTGACCGACCCCGAGCCGCTGGAGGTCATCCGCGAACACGCGCAACGGGCGGGCGTGCCTCTCACCGAGGTTAAGCCCGAACGCATGGTCATCCCGCCTCCCGTGCGCACCGTGCACTGGCAAGATGAGGGCGTGTATCGCCTGCGCCAGCGGGTGTCGGTACGCACGACGGATAACGTGTATCGCCACTTGAGCCTGCGCCTACTGGGCAAACACCAGTGTGCCAATGCCGCCGTAGCGATTGCTGCGCTGGAAGCGCTGCAACATGCGCATCGCGTGGAGATACCAGAGGGCGCTATCCGCATCGGACTGGAGCACGCCACCCTGCCGGGCAGGATGCAGGTCGTGCGGCGCGCGCCCACACTGCTGCTGGACGGGGCGCACAACGTGGACGCCGCGCAGTGCCTTGCGCATGCCATCACCGACAGTTTTCGCTATCGCCGGCTGATCCTGGTGCTGGGGATGACACGCGGGCATGAGCCGCAGGGAGTAGTGGACGCGCTGGCGCCCCTCGCGTCGCACATCTTCTTCACTCAGCCGCAGGAGAGGGCGCGCCCCGCCGCTGAACTGCCCGCTGCAGCGACGGTATCGTTGCCGCCGTACGAGATTGTGCCGTCGGTGCCTGAGGCGGTGGAGCGTGCTATGAGTATGGCGCACGCCGACGACCTGGTGTGCGTGACGGGCAGCTTCTACGTAGTGGGAGAAGTGCCGGTGGAGCGCTGGCAGAACCGCCAATATGTCAGCCCGGAGGAGGGAATGAAGGATGCAACGTCTGGAGAGAGCGCTGAGCATGGGGTATCGCGAGCGACGTAGTGTTGTGCCTGTCGTGTTGCTGGTGGTGCTGGCACTGCTGGTGGGATGGTGGCTGGGAGTGCGCAGCCGTCCTACGCCTGCCCTGCCCGAACCACCGCCCATGACCTTCGAGCAGGCATCCACGCAGCTGCGCAGCAGCTCCGAAGCCTTCGCCGCCGTTGCGAGAGTCGCGACTCCCTCGGTGGTCAACATCAGCGCCGCCACTATCATCCCTGGCAGGCGCTCGCCGCTGTTCGATGACCCGCTGTTCCGCTACTTCTTTGGCGACGAAGACATCCCGTTCCGCCAGCCCGAGCGCGTGGTGCGCAGCCTCGGTTCGGGCGTCATTGTCAGCCGCGACGGTCTTATTCTGACCAACAACCACGTGATTGCAGGAGCCAGCCGCATCTCAGTCACGCTGGCGGACGGGCGTCGCTTCGCTGACGCGCAGGTGGTGGGAACCGACCCTGCGACCGACCTGGCGTTGCTGCGCATCCGCGCCAACAACCTGCCCGCCATCAAGTGGGGCGACTCGCGTGCGCTAGAGGTGGGCGAGTGGGTGTTGGCGATTGGCAACCCGTACGGGCTGAGCCAGACGGTGACGGCGGGCATTGTGAGCGCCAAAGGCAGGCGCGACGTGGGCATCTCCGTGTATGAGGATTTCATCCAGACAGATGCTGCTATCAACCCTGGCAACTCCGGGGGCGCGCTCGTGAACATTCGCGGCGAGCTAGTAGGCATCAACACTGCCATCCTGTCGCAGAGCGGAGGCAACGTAGGCATCGGGTTCGCTGTGCCCAGCCACGAGGCGCGGCGCGTGATGGAGCTGCTGTTGCGTGACGGTAGGGTATCGCGCGGCTGGCTGGGCATCATCCCCGCGCGTGTGGAAGAGGGGGCAGTGCAGGGAGTGATTGTCGCCAACCTGTTCCGCAACAGCCCCGCCGACCTGGCCGGGCTGGACATCGATGACATCATCCTCGAGTGCAACGGCAGACGGGTGACCTCACCGGGCGACCTGAAGAACATGATTGCCTCCATGCCAGCGGGCACAGAGGTGACCCTGCTGATACAGCGTGGCATGGAACGGGGCAGGGTTCGCCTGCGCGTTGCCGACCATCCGACCGACCGCTTCGGCAGACCTGTGCCAGGCATCTGAGCGGGGAGGCGCGCCCATGAGCTGGACAGAAGACCATCCCGAGGTTCGCCGTATCTTGCAGGCAATCATCGAGGATACACGGGCGGGCGTGCCCATCCTGCTAAACCACCGCGAGCGATATGGCGCGACGCTAGGCGAGTATCGCGTGCAGTTCGAGGGCGAGGACGACCTGTTGCACCTCTCCATCACGCGCGTGGACGGCGGGCGCATGACGCACGACGAGGCGCAGCAGCTCGCCGACCTGTTCTTCCACGCGGTGCCGAAGGGACTCATCCAGTGCCGTCCTGCCGAGCACTCGGTGCATTACTACATCGCGCATGACCTGTTTGTGGACTACCTGGAGGGCGCCTCGCACGCGGGCGAGCCGAACCTGTCTCACGAACAGAGGGAGGGCGGCACCTGTTTGTAGTGGCGCACGGCAGTGCGCCTGCAGGGTCACGCTCCTACTGTAATCACAGTGGACGCGCTCTGTCGCGACCATGCGAACCCGGCGGCTCGGCGGGAGCCTCGCCCTCCACACTGCTTGCCGTTCCGTCCTTCTGTCATTCTGAGCGGAGCGAAGAATCTCCCAGATGCTTCGCTTGCGCTCAGCATGACAGGAAGGGGGGACGGCTCAGCAGGAGCCTCGCCCTCCAGCACCGTCGCCATTCTGGACGCCCTTTGTCATTCTGAGCGGAGCGAAGAATCTGGGATGCTTCGCTGACGCTCAGCATGACAGGGGCAGTTCAGCGAAAGTCTCGCCCTCCAGACCGTTGTTACCCTGAGCGCCTTTCGTCATTCTGAAGTCCATATTGCCTGCCCAGGGGAAGCACTCACGTGCTTCACTACGAGCTGTCATGCTAGTAGTGGCGCACGGCAGTGCGCCTCCTATCATTCGGAGCGAAGCGAAGAATCTCGTTGTGTTTGTAGTGGCGCACTTTAGTGCGCCTTCTCGCCTGTCTCCACAGATTGACAGCATCTCACTCTCCCACCAGCGGAGGCACATAGCGGCGCACGCCTGTCCCTCCGCTTGACACAGCGCCCCTCCAGCGTTTACACTCTATGCCTGCAGGGCGTCATCACGAGCAGGGATGGGGTTGCATGGACGGTGTCTCTCCTGCTAGAGCGGGTTCCTCACGAGCGCCTGCATCTTCCGCCTCCACGCGCCAGAAGAGCCTGGACGACGAGGTGCGTTTTGTCAAGGGGGTGGGAGAGGCGCTTGCGCAGGTGCTCGCCAAGCTGAACATCTACACCGTCTTCGACCTGCTGATGCACTTGCCCCGCCGCTATGAAGACCGCACGCACTTCCGCACGCTCTCGCAGGTAGTGCCTGGCGAAGCAGTGACCGTACACGGCACGGTGATGGCAGTAGATAACGTCTCGCCGCGCCCGAAGATGACCCTCACCAAAGTCATCATCGACGACGGCACGGGCACGCTGGAGCTGGTGTGGTTCAACCAGCCCTATCTGAAAGAGAAGTTTCTCAAGATGCGCGGACAGGACATCGTGGCGTATGGCGTCGTGCAGAACGCGCCCTACCACTACCAGATGCAAACGCCCGAATGGGAGCCGCTGACTGAGAGCGACCCCCTCGCGGCACACCGCATCGTGCCCATCTACCCGCTGACGGAAGGTCTAACACAGTCGCGCCTGCGTCGTATCCTGTACAATGCCCTGCAGACGTACGAGCCCGCGCTGGTGGATTGCCTGCCGCCTGACCTGCGCCGTCGGCTGAACCTGATGCCCTTTGCGGAGGCAGTGCGCAACGCCCATTTCCCCGACAGCATGGAGCACCTCGAACAGGCGCGCCGACGGCTCATCTTCGAGGAGTTCTACCTGCTGCAGCTGCACCTCGCGCAGCGCAAGTACGCCGAGACGCTCGGCTCCCCAGGCATCCGCTTCCAGATTGACAAGGAAACTCTGTGGCGCAAGCTGCACGAAATCGTGCCCTTTGAACTCACGCGGGCACAGCGGCGCGTGATTGAGGAAATCTGGAGCGACATGGCACGCGAATACCCGATGAACCGCCTGCTGCAGGGCGACGTCGGCTCGGGAAAGACGATTGTGGCGGCGGCGGCAATCCTCGCCTGCGTGCAAAACGGTTATCAGGCGGCGGTGATGGTGCCTACTGAAATCCTCGCGGAGCAGCACTTCATCGTGCTGTCGCGCCTGTTCCGTCGGCTGGGCATCATCGTCGACCTGGCGGTCGGTAGCCTCACGCCGCGCGGCAAGCGCTCTGTGCGTGAACGCATCGCCACAGGCATCACGCAGGTGGCGGTAGGCACGCACGCGCTGATTCAGGAGGGCGTGGAGTTCCGCAAACTCGGTCTGGTCATCATCGACGAGCAGCACCGCTTCGGCGTGCTGCAGCGCGCCGCCCTGCGCCAGAAGGGCGAAAACCCCGACGTGCTGGTGATGACCGCCACGCCCATCCCGCGCACGCTCACCATGACCCTGTACGGCGACCTTGACCTTTCTATCATTGACGAGTTGCCGCCTGGCCGTCGCCCTGTGAAGACGCATCGCAAGCGCGCTCACCAACGGGCGCAGGTATACGAGGCGATACGCAAACTGGTCAAACAGGGACAACAGGCGTACATCGTCTGCCCGCTCATCACCGAGTCGGAGAAGCTGCAGGCGAAGGCGGCGGAAGACCTCGCCAAACAGCTGCAGGAGGAAGTGTTCCCCGACCTGCGCGTGGGGTTGCTACACGGGCAGATGAAGCCGATGGAGAAAGAGGAAATCATGGAGCGTTTCCGCGCAGGCGAGCTCGACATCCTCGTCTCCACGACCGTGATTGAGGTCGGCGTGGACGTGCCCAACGCTACCGTGATGGTGATTGAGGATGCTGAGCGGTTCGGCTTAGCGCAGCTGCACCAGCTGCGCGGGCGCGTGGGACGTGGGGAACACCAGTCCTACTGCATCCTCATCAGCGACTCCAACGGCGAGGACGCCAATCGCCGTCTGGAGGTGCTGGTGCGCACCAACGACGGCTTCGTGATTGCCGAAGAGGACCTGCGACTGCGCGGTCCGGGCGAAATCTACGGCACGAGGCAGAGCGGCGTGCCCTCCCTGCGCGTGGCGGACATCCTGCGCGACGCCGAGCTGCTGGAACTGGCACGACAGGAAGCGTTCCGCACTGTACAGTCCGACCCCGAACTGAAACAACCCCAGCACCGCTGGCTACAGAGCGCTATGCAGCGCAACATGCCGCGCGCGGTGCTTGCCACGGTGAGTTGAGATGACAGAGTACCGTATCGCTATCTACCCAGGCTCGTTCGACCCCGTGACCAGCGGGCATTACGACATCATCGTGCGGGCGTCGCGCCTGTTCGAAAAGCTCATTGTGGCGGTCGCGCCTAACCCTGCCAAACAGCCACTTTTCACTGTAGAAGAGCGTGTCGCCATGTTGCAGGAAGTATGCGCCTCGCTGCCGAATGTGCAGGTGGAAAGCTTCGAGGGGCTACTGGTGGACTTCGCCATGAAGCGCGGCGCGCAGGTCATTGTCAAAGGGCTGCGCGCGGTGAGTGATTTCGACTACGAGCTGCAGATGGCGTTGACCAACCGGCGCCTGTGTCCGCAGGTAGAGACCATTTTCATGATGACCAACTCCGAATACGTTTTCCTGTCCTCCAGTATAGTCAAAGAGATTGCGCGTTTGGGGGGCAGCGTGCAGGGGCTAGTGCCCCGCGCAGTAGAACCGCACCTGTACCGCAAACTAGGTAGGGCGGACATCCGTAGATAGACCACAACGGGGGGTGATGACGATAGAAATCTTGCAATTGCTGAGACAGTTGGAAGAGCTGGTGGAGAACACCAAGTATATTGCGCTGTTGAAACTGACCTTTGGACTAGACCACGACGAGTTCTTCGTATTGGTGAACCGCATTCGGGCGTCTTTGCCAGAGGACGTGAAACGGGCAAGCAATGTCACTCGCGAGCGCGACCGCATCCTGGAGACCGCTCGCGAGGAGGCGCATCATATTATCGAGGAGAGCCGAGCGGAAGCGGCGCGCATCATCGAGGAGGCGCGCCTGCAGGCGCAGCGCATGGTAGACCAGAGCGAAATCGTGCTGATGGCAAAGGAACAGGCGCAACACATCGTCGCCAGCGCGCGCGAGGACGCCCGACAGATTCGGCGCGGCGCAGACGAATACGCCCGCGACGTGCTCAACAACCTGGAGGCAGTGCTGGCGAAAGCTGTCGGCACCATCCAGCGCGGCAAAGAGACTCTGGAGCAGTCGCTGCGCGAGGAGGAGCGTGTGCCCGCCAGCACAGGAAGAGGATGACCCCGATGAAGGAGGCGAGCCTCCCGCCGTGCTGCAGCCAGCCCTTCCCCCGTACGGGAAGAGGTGAAGCAGCAGGGCGATAGCACGAGGCTCGCCTCCGCACACGCCGACACATCCCGATGAGGAGCTGAAACCATGCCCGTACATCTGTGGGAAGAGACGGTGACCATCCCCACCTATCCTGTGGGCAAGGCGAACCCCCATCCGCCCTTTCAGCGTAAAGGCTACTGGGAGGTGTATCCCTATCCCCTGTTAGACCAGCTGGGCGACGAGGCAGAACCGCGCTTATATCGCGCCATCTTCCTGGAGAACCCCTACCTGCGCGCAATGGTGTTGCCCGAGGTGGGCGGGCGCGTGTGGTCGCTATACGACAAAGTAACGGGACGCGAATGCCTGCATCAGCCGCCTGCCATCAAACCCGCCCTCATCGGTCTGACTGGCGCGTGGATAGCAGGAGGCATCGAGTTTAACTTCCCCATCGGACATCGCTACACGACGCATCAGCCCGTGTGTTACACGCTGGAACCGCCGCGCGAAGAGGGCGATAAAGGTACCGTCTGGCTGGGCGAAATCTGCCGTCGTACGCGCATGAGCTGGACGGTAGGGGTCAGCCTCTACCCCGACCGGGCGCTGCTGGAGGTGGATATCCGCCTCTTCAACCGCAGCGAGCTGAAAAAGCGCTTCTACTTCTGGACAAACTGCGCCGTGTCAGCGCATGAGGAGTGGAAGTGGATACTGCCCGCCTCCTCCGTGCGCAACTGGGAGGGCGACCTCAGCGAAGCGCGCGCTACTCTCCCCTTTCCCCTGACAGAGGACGGTAGCGACCTCAGCCTCTATCGCAGCTACAACTGCCCCTCCAGCGTGTTCGCGCACGAGTTTCGCGGCGAGTTTTTCGGCGGTTACGACCTGCGCGAGGACGCTGGTCTGTTGCACGTCGCCGACTGGAGGGACGCGCGCGGCAGGAAACTGTTCACCTGGGGCACGGCAGACGACGGCGCCGTGTGGGCGGAGCGACTAGACGACCGCGCCATCCCCTACGTGGAGATTCAGACGGGGCGCTTTGAAGACCAGAGCATCTGGCACTGGATACCGCCCCATGCGATGGAGTGCTGGCAGGAGGCATGGTACCCCGTTCGCGGACTGGCTGGACAGGTCTCCGCCGCCAGCCGAGAGGGCGCGCTGAGCGCGCAGATGCAAGGACAGCAGCTGCAGGTGCGGTTTTACAGCACTGCCCCCCGCCCCGACCATCGCCTCATCGTGCAGTACGGCGAGGACATCGTGCACGAACAGCGCGTGGACCTCTACCCCGAACGCACAGGCAGCTGGACGTTTACCCTGCCCCAAACGCCCGAACTGCCCCTAAAAGTGCTCATCGCCACGAGCGGTCGGGAAACCGTTCTGGAGGCGCTGGCGAACCCCTGTCCCTCTCGAGAGCAGGTGGTGGTGAACCCGCCAAGGTCGGGAGCGGGCGCGGACGACCTGTACCTGGAGGGCGACCTCGCGGAGCGCACCAACCGCCCCGACGACGCCGAAGCCCGCTATCGCGCGGCGGCGGAGCGCGGCTCGCTGGAAGGGAGCAACGCCCTCGCGCGGATGTATCTGGAGGACGGACGCTTCGAGGAGTGCCTTCAGTTGACCGAGGGCGTGCTAGAGCGCGACTCCCAGAACGGAGAAGCGATGTACCTGCGTGCGCTCTGCCTGATGACGCTGGGCAGGGATTCGGAAGCGGAGGAGTGGCTCTATCCCCTGCGACGTGACGCCCAGTATCGTGGGCTGGCTTTCTACTTGCTGGGGCTGTGCGCGCTACGGCGAGGAGACCCTGCCTGCGCAGATGACCTGTTCGCGGAGTCTCTGCTCTACAACGCGGCGGACGTGAAGGCATGGATGATGCGGGCGGTCGCGCTGCGCCTGCGCGGGGAGCTAGAAGAGGCAGCGCAAGTACGTCTGCAAGTACATCTGCTGGCGCCACTGGAGCCGCTGCTGCGCACCGAAGCCTTCCTCAGCACGCCCTCCTCGCCTGAGGCGGACGCCGTGAACCTGCTGCGCCCGCTGACAGCACAACCGCACACCTTCGAGGAGGTCGCCTGCGACTACCTGAACGCGGGCTGCCCCAACGATGCCATCCGCCTGCTGGAAGCCCCTGCGCGCCTTGGGCTCCCTGAGACGGCGATGGGGCATTACCTACTGGCTCTGGCATACGCGAGGAAGGGGCTGCCTGCCCAGACGGTGGAACATGCCTTGCTGGCGTCGCGCACGGAGGCGGATTACCTGTTCCCCTGGCGCACGGAGGACTACCTCGCGCTGCACGAGGTGCTGGCTCTGCGCCCGAACGACGCGCTGGCGCGCTACGCGCTGGGCAACTGGCTGATGGCGCACCGCCGTCCGGGCGAAGCGCTACTGGAGTGGCTGCGCGCGCTGAACCCGCAGGCAGCGGACGATGCGCTAGCGCGAGGGGAAATCCTCCCCACCCGTTTGGACGACCGTCGCTACCGTCAGGGATGGCAGGCGCTCGCCCTGACCTGTCTGGAGAACACTCCTGCGCAAGCGCTACCTCCCTTGGCTGTTCTGTATCGCAACATCGGCATGGCGCTAGCACATCACGTCGGGCTGCACGGCGTAGCGGCGCGCTACTACCAGCGAGCCATCGCCCTGGCTCCCCGTGACCACTACCTGTGGCTGGAGCGGGAGACGGTAGCTGCCGCTCGGCGCGATTCGTCAGCCTCTGCCCTGCGACGGTTGCGCCGCGCCCCTCAGGAAGTGCTACGGGAGAACCGCGTGGCGCAGCTCCACGCCCGCCTGCTGGTGGAGAACGCCCAGTACGACGAGGCGATACAGGTACTCCATTCGCGCGTGTTCCACGTCGCGGAGGGCGAGACCTCCACGCGCCCCACCTGGGTGAAGGCATACGTCGGCAAGGGCAAGCAGCTGGCGGAACAGGGCGACTGGCAGGGAGCGCTGGAGTGCTTCCAGAAGGCGCTGGAGTACCCGCACCACCTGGGCGTAGGCAAGCCCGCCTACCCTGCGGACGTGCTTCCGCTCTTCCATGCGGGCAGAGCAGCCCATCAGCTGGGGCAGTGGGAGCTGGCGCGCCAGTACTGGCAGGAATGCTTGCGCCACCGCCCTGCCTCAGAGGAGGAGCGCCGCTACCAGGAGGAGGCAAGGAAGTTGCTTGAGCAGAGGTGAACGCCTGCTGAAACGGCATGATGCCTTGCCTCTCAGCCAAGAGGCTCCCCCTGAATCGGCTCTTTGGCGCAGAGCAAACACTCTCGTGTATCTCCGCTCCCATGCGTAACCTCCGCGCCTGTGAGAGCGTCATATGTGTGTCATATCCGTACAGCGCAAGGAGCGGGAGAGCACCCTTGGTGGAATCAGGAGCAGTGGCATTGTCGCACTCATCGGGAACGGTGAACACAGCCGATGCCGACCGCCAGGCGATTGAGCGGTTTCTGTCGGGCGATGTCGCCGCCTTCGAGGAACTGTACCACCGTTACCAGCCCTACGTGTACAACGTGGTGCACGGCATCGTGCAGAATCCCGAAGATGCGCGCGATGTCACGCAAGAAGTGTTCCTGCACGTCTACGATGCGCTCTCGCGTTTCCGAGGAGGTTCTGCCTTCTCCACGTGGCTGTATCGAGTGGCAGTGAACACGGCTATTACCTACGTGCGTAAGGAGAGGCGTCACGCTCGGGTGCCCTTGGACTCCTTGCGAGAGTTGCGAGCAGACCTTGATGCGGAGCCGGAGCATCAGGCAGATCGTGCAGAGATGCAGCAAGAGGTGCAACAAACGCTGGCACAACTCCCCGAACAACATCGGGCAGTGCTCGTCTTGCGATACTTTCAGGACCTCTCCTTAGAAGAGATTGCGCAGGCAATGAACTGTTCCGTGGCGGCGGTGAAGGTGCGCCTGCATCGCGCTCGCCACAGCTTTCGTCGTTTACTCACAGGGCGGTTTCCACAGGGGGACGACCAGCTATGATTCGATGCCTCCTGGTGCAGTGGTGGATGGATGAGTATCTGGACGGCGTGCTGGGAGAGAAACTTACCCAGTGGGTGGAGACACACCTGCGTCAGTGCCCCCAGTGCGCTCAGGAGCTGGCATGGCGTCGCTCGCTGCAGCACACCTTAAAGTTGTCGTCGAGCGCCGTCCCATCTTCTCAAGAGATGTGGCGCGATTTCCAGCGTAGAATCGCCCAGCGCCACCTCCCCGCTCGCCCGCTATGGGTGTCCGGGTGGAGGCTGCAGGCGGTGTCGCTTGCCCTCGCTGGGGTGATTGTGGCGGGGTTCCTGTGGTGGAGCACGCAAATGCCTCAGCCCCATACTGTCTCCTCCCTTGCGGAACCGTCCCCGTCTCAAGAGGCGCCTCGCGTGGCGAGCGGTGTCGCTCCCAGCTCGGTGAAAGACAGGCAGGAGAAGCCGCCCGCGCCTTCCCCGCAGCGCCCTGCTAGCGTCGCCTCGGCGCGCCAGACGAAACCGGCACCTACCCCGCCAGTTACTGCCTCTGCATCGTCCCAACTGGCGTCCCCTTCGGAAGCACGGGAGCCACAGCTCTCCGCTCCTCAGGTGGTTGCCAGCATCGCGTATGCAGAAGTGCGCGACGCTCAGGGCGAGTTGGTGAGCCAGGTGTTTCTGCAGACCACCTACGACCAGAACGGACAACCCCGAACAGTGCAGATAGAGATGACCACCCCAACCTTCGCGGAGGGAGAAACGGATGGACAAGTGGAAGATAGCTCTTCTTTCGATAGCGCTCCTCGCGATGATTCCGAGCGCCCCCTGTCAAACACAGACGACCCTCTGGGCATACCAGATTGAGGCAGTTAATCGCGACGTGCGCGAGGTGCTAGATGACCTGTTCCAGAAAGCAGGCAAGCAGTATGTGCTGGAGCCTGGGGTGGGGGGCAACGTGTCTCTGCGCATCGCCACCAACTCGTTTGAAGAGGCGTTACATCGCGTGCTGCAAAGCGCGGGTCTAACCTATCACGTGGAGCGGTCATCTTCAGCACAGGGACGCCTGCAGGAGACCTACGTAGTGCGCGCGCGTGCGGCATCTCCTCTGCTGAGCGCGCAGGCGCCGATTGATATCCTGTCGCGACCCGTCAACCTCGTGGCAAGCACCAGCCTGCGCAACGTGTTGAACATGCTTTCCAGACAGGCAGGAGTCTCTATCACCGCGGCGCGTGAAGTGCCCGACCTGCAGGTGACCCGCCTAGTGCTCAGCAACGTGTCACTCGGCTACGCACTCAACCTGATTACTCAGGCAACGCGCACCCAGTACCAGTTCCAACCCGACGGTTCGATCCTTCTGGTACCTGCTCCGCAGATTCAGGTGAGGGAAGCGCCTTCCGCCCCCGCAAGCGCAAGGCAGCTTGTTGACCCGACGATACAGCGCACGCCTCTGCAGCAGGGGGAGGTTGCTGCGTTGAAGCGGGCGGTGCCGCCCCCCTTGACCTCACTCCAGCCCGTGCTCAAGTGTTCCTGTGGCGCGGAGCTGCAGGCGCACTGGAACTTCTGCCCCATGTGCGGCAAGAGGATACCCAAGCCAGCCACACCTCCCAGGCGGTAGAGCCCTCACTCATCCGAAAAGTGTCGGAGAGGCTGCGGAGGGCATTTCGGAAAATCCCCTGAGCAAAACCGTCGCAAGAAAAGGCTCCTTTCATAGCCCACCATTAAAATGGTGGGCTGTGGCGGGGAAAAACCTGCTTGCGCAGGTTGCCCCAATCCGCGCAGGCGGATTTCTTGCTCACCATAGCCCCCGATTTTAATCGGGGGATAGGATGCCGCGTTTCGCCCACCAGTGAAATGGTGGGCTACGATGTGGGAGAAACCTGCTTGCGCAGGTTTCCCCAATCCGCACAGGTGGATTTTTTCTCACCCTAGCCCCCGACTTCAGTCGGAGCGAGCAAGCTCCTGTATAGCCCACCATTGAAATGGTGGGCTATGGAGAAGAAAAACCTGCCTGCGCAGGTTTCTCCAATCCGCGCAGGCGGATTTTTTTCTCACCACAGCCCCCGACTTCAGTCGGGGGTACACTCTGCCAATGCACTGTCCCCTCGTCATGCTGAGCCGTAGGTAAAGCATCTCCGTCTCTCGCCAAACCGAGATTCTTCTCTTTGCTCAGAATGACAAAAAGCGCGAGGAATGACAAGAGAGCTGGAGGGCGAGGCTCCTGCCGAGCCGTCGGGTTTGCGTAGTCGCGACGGAGCGTGACCCTCCAATGCCCTCCCCCTGTCATGCTGAGCGCAGCGAAGCATCTCAGAGATTCTTCGCTGCGCTCAGAATGACAGAGGCGCACCGACGTGCGCCACTACCAGCGCGAAGCGCCTTGGCACGAGGGTGCGCTCAACGAACTCTTCAGCTTGTAGTGAAGCACGTCAGTGCTTCTGCAAGGTCTGGAGGGCGAGGCTCCCGCCGAGCCGTCTCACCCTCCGTGCGCGCGAGGAACGGAGAGTTCGTCATGTAGGCAGACCATGCCGATGGACTGCCCTATCATTGAAACAGCGGGCTATGACAAAGGACAAACCTGCCCGCGCAGGTTCATCCGCATCGCGCCATTCTCCCTACACACTGTGCCCTCCATCTGCCGACCGCGAATCCCTGGAGGGTCACGCTCCGTCGTGACCCCAGTGCATGGACGCGACAGAGCGCGTCCCTCCAACTGAGGAAAACATCTGGAGGATCACGCTCCGTCGTGACCCTGATGACGGACGCGATGGAGCGCGTCCCTCCAAACAGGTGTGGTGGCGACAGAGCGCGTCCCTCCTGGGCGAACGCCTGCGAGGGAGCGAAGGTTCGCTTTTGGCAAAGCGCCACCGTCTGCGGAGCGTGTTGCAGCTGGCGTGTCAGGCTATGGCTTCGCTCTTTCCAAAACCCGGCATCTTGACTCTTCTCGAAGCTGAGTATATAATGAATGCAATTGCAGCAAGTCTGCAGTCTACCCTGTCTTGAAAGGAGGCGAAAGGAGTAATGTCTCGTGCGTTTCGGTTCGCTGCTGGCTTGCTCGGCTGGACGCTGGTTGCCCTATTAGCGGTACCTGCGTTCGCGCAGATTAACTTCCCGAACTTCCCTTCTCCTGCAGGGCTGAACCTTGTAGGTAGCGCTCAAGTCACGAGTGGCGTGCTCCGTCTGACGGAGAACCGCGCCAACCAGCAAGGTGCAGCATGGTACGCCACCAAGCAGACCCTGACGCCGGGATTTTCCACCACCTTCCGTTTCCGGATGCACGGCGCTTCGCCAGAGGATGGACTGGGCATCGGCATGGCGTTCCACATCCAGAACGTGTCGCCAACGCTCAACGTGGGCGAGCGCGGTGGCACGGGCACGCTGACGGTGAACCTCTCTACCCTCTACACGCTGCCGGAGGGTAACTTCCCCAACGTGGTGTCCGTCTGGCTGAACGGCAGCATGGTGGTGGAGACCCAACCCTTCTCAGTCAACATCAACATCAACGACCAGGCGGTGCACACGCTGCGCATCGACTACGCAGGCGGCTGGCTCACGGTCACCCTGGACGAGAAGACGATTATCCTGCGCGAGGTGGACCTGGCGGCTGCGGGCGTGGTGGATAGCAGCGGTGCGGCGTGGGTGGGCTTCAGTGCGCGCACGGGCTGGCCCTACCAGAACAACGACGTGCTCAGCTGGAGCCTGACGCGGTTCGCTACCCCGGCGCGCACGCTAATTGTGCTGGGCGGCAACCCCTATGAGGGAGTGAACGTCTCGGCGCCTGCCGACCTGCTGGGCAATGGCAACGGCGTGACCCCGTTCACTCGCGTGTATCCTGAGGGCACTGCGCTGAGCCTGAACGCCGCCGCCTATGCGCCCGACGGCAACGAGTTCGAGAGGTGGCTCGTTGACGAAGCGGACTACTCGGGCGACCCTCAACTGTCGCTGACGCTGGGCGACAACTACCTGGTGCGCGCGGAGTACGAGTCTACCAAGGCAGTGGTGTGGGATACGGGCCCGCCCACGACGGTCATCTTCAACAACAACCAGGTATACCTGGGCTACCTCTCTGGCAACGCGGGCGCGTCGCTGCCGCAGCGATGGTCTGCCATCCCCTTCCGCATCCCGGCGGGCGGAGCGGTTATCAGCCAGGTGGATGCTGACTGGTTTGTGGTAGACGGGAGCCAGGGCGCCAATGTGCGCTACATCATCTGGCGACGCACCGGGCTGCAACGCCCTGTGGACGGCGACCAGGTGGCGCAGGGCATCCTAGGACCATACGCACCAGGAGTGGATGACCCACGCATCCCCGGTGCCGAGAACTGGCTGCACCGCTATTCCAACCTAAACATTTCCCTGCCTGCGGGCGACTACTACCTGACCATCTTCTCGGAGGGCATCGGCGCAGGCAACACCACGGGGCAGAGCACCCTCGCCTGGCTGACGGGCGCCGCCGGGCAGCCTGCGGACGTGGAGCAGGACTTCATGTGGCGGTCGCGCTTCTTCCCCACACCAGGGTTCGAGGTGTTCAACCCTGCCACCATCCAGCCCAGGTCAGGGCAAGACCCGAAAGACCGCTGGAACTGCGCCTTCGTGCTGTACGGCAAGCTGGCGGTCATTCGTGGTGCGATTACCCTGGGAGACTACCTGGCTGACCCCTCGCTGGTGCCTGTCTCCGTGCGCTTGCGCAAGCAGGGCGGCGGCGAGACCACACGCACCATTCTCACCGACCGCGAGGGCAGGTTCTCGCTGTGGGTGGAGCCGGGCACATACGAGGTCTCCTTCAAAGCCAGCCACTGGCTTCGCGTGAACATCGCCGAGGTCACACTCGGTGTGGCGCAGGAGGTCACCGGGCAGGACGTGACCCTCACCAACGGCGATATCGACGGCGATAACGAGGTGACCCTGTTCGACTTCGGCGGGCTGGTTACCGCGTTCGGCTCGATGCCCGGCGATAGCAACTGGAACCCGAACGCCGACCTAGACGGAGACCTGGAGGTTACTCTGTTCGACTTCGGCGTCCTGGTGCGCAACTTCGGCGCAATGGGGGATGAGTAGCTTTCATTGCCTCCCCCCTCTCCCGGAACCTCTTACTGCGCGACACTTTTGCGCCAGACGGGGGCTCGGAGCAACACCTGGCGCCCCGCGCCACTACCCCACCACCTCTGTTCAGCCACCGCACGCAGGGTGCGTCGCTAAGCCAGTGCCATGCCCAGTCAGAAGGCAGCAAGCACAAGCGATGGGGGGTTGCTCAGATTGGGTAGATACTGGAGCAGGATATCTCTGTAGGGGTATGCAGGCATGCTGCGAATACGCTCCCCTCTCAAAAAGCATCGTGCAGTAAGTCAAACAGGCTGAGTTGCCTGCGGTGGGCGGTAGAGGGTCTCGGCTCGCGCGAGGCGCGGCTAGTGCTTTGTTAAGTTGTGATTTCGCGATTTCGCGCGTCCTTCCCCCGACTGAAGTCGGGGGCTATGGTTTGGGATAAAATCCGCCTGCGCGGATTGAAACCTGCGCAGGCAGGTTGGTTTCTTATTCATAGCCCACCATTTCAATGGTGGGTCATCCGAGAAGCCATCGCAAGTTCATAACTTAACAGAGCGCTAACATGTTGCGCCAAGAGGGCTTCGCTCATCGCTTTCGCTTCGGGGGTGCGGTAGGCGGCAAACAGCCTCCTGCGAGCCTCCCGCGCCGCCTGCTCGTGGTCTACAAGCCGTCGGGATGAATACATGGGTTTCACAACCCCGCGAACGGGTCGTCGGGGTCGTAGTCGTCGGCAGGAGCAGGGTTGAAAAGCGGTCCGGTTAAACCCGTGGGCGAGCCAAACACCGAAGACGCCACCTTCTTCGGCAGGTGCGCCCGAAAACGCTCCAGCACGCGCGACGGCTCGGGGCGTTCCAGCAACACGCGGTGCATGGCTTCGCTCACGCGGTCTTCGTCGATGCCGTTGCTGTACGCAGCTACCTCGTTGATCACCGCTTTGACCTGCAGGTACTCCAGGGTGGGGTCTAATTCATGCAGCACCTCCCATACCGCCACGTCGAACGTCTTCTCCTGTGGGGGATAACGGCGGATGCCCTCCGAGCCGCGCAGGAAGCAGGGGCGTGGGAAGCGCACAAAGATGGGTTGCGTGAAGTGCGGATGACGTATCAACACCTCGCCCGGCTCGCACGCGGCAAGCTTCTCCTTCACTGCCTGCCCAAACACGCTGTAGCCCGGCTGCGCCAGCTCCTCCATCTCGATGCGTCCGTAGAAGCTGGTGGCGCAGTTTCCTGCGACACGCCGCTCCACCTGCGAACGGAACTGTTGCGCTCCGAACAACACCAGCCCCAGATAGCGTCCGCGTTCGGTGATGTCCAGCAGGGTGCGCAGCATGTACGTCTCCTTGCCGAAGGAGGGCGCGTACTTATTCAGCTCGTCCACTACCACGATCAGGTGGTCTACGCCCAGCCGGTGGCTCTCCATGCGCTTGCGCAGCTCCGCAATGACGCGCGTGATGATGAGGTCTTGTTCCTCCTGCTCCAGCTGCGACACGTCGATCACGTATACCGTGCGGTCCTCGAACCGCTCCGGCAGGTCGGAGATAAAGCCGCTTTCGCCAATCAGCCCGCGGTAGCGCGTGGTGAGGTTGCTCAGGCGGTTGTACACCTTGCGGATGGTGGGGTAGGCGTGCGAACGCCACGCCTCGCGTCCGCGCTTTTCAGCGACGCGCAATACCGTGTCCAACCACGCGCTCAGCTCGGCGAAGTTGGTTACGGGCATCACGGCAGGAGCCCCAGCCTGCTGCTCTTCCTGATCGAACTCAAACTTGCCCGGGTCTACCGCGCGTTGTTTGATGAACTGCAGGAAGGCGTCCGCTTTCACGTCGATGTCGTCGCGGTTGAGCATTACCTCCGTGTAGTCCAGCACCTCTTTCAAGCCCCAGTGCAAAGGCGTCACGTTGTCGCGCAGGGCGGGGTGCGAGCGCAGGGTGTTGAGGTTTACGCGGTCCTGCTTGAACGGCGCGTAGTATACCACTCTTTCAAACGGTTTGGGGATAACGCCCAGCGCGTCGTACATGCGCCTGTCCTGCTCGGTGAGGAAGCCATCCTCGGGGGGCAGGTCGATGAACAGCAGGTCGCCCCCCTTCACGTTGAACAGCAGCGCAGCAACGCTTTGGTCGCCGGGCAGCTTCTGGAAGATAGCCTGCAGCAGGAACATGATGGCGCTGGTCTTCGCCGCCAAGCCCGAAGTGCCCGTTACGTTGAGGTGACCTGCATCGGGACCGAGCAGAAACCGGCTGTCCAGTGTGATGGGAGAGAGCGTCTCGCCGTTGCGGTATACTCCTGTCGGAATCGCATACGGAGTGAAGGCGTCCATGCGCAACGCCATGCGCACGTCCAGCTCGTCCGCCAGGTACACGGGCGCAATGGGCGGAGGTTGTACCGGCTCTTCGGGTTGCTGGCGCAGCACCGAGGCGATGTAAAGGTGCATCTCCGGGCGCAGGGTGGGCGACTCCGCCTCCGCCACGCCATCCGAGCCGATGTAGTCGTAGATAGGCGTCTCGAGGTCGTTATAGCCGAAGCCTTCGGTCACCACGCCCCACACGGTGCGCGTCTCACTCCGCACCACCACAATCGTGCCGATGCCCACCGGCGCGTCGGGCGTGCACCAGAAGTTGAAGGTGAACGCAGTGTTGGGCTTGCGTTCCGTGCCCACCACGCGCCCTATCGGTTTGTCGGTTGCTGGCGTTGCCATGGCTGCACCTCGCTGGCTGGACTGGTATCATGTAGAAATTTCTCTGGGGTTTGTGAATTTCCTGCTTTCCAGACCCTTGTGCATCTATCTCCGTATATGTTAACATGAGTCGATGGGGTGATGCATCATGGCTTCCAGAGTGATTGAGGCGGAGTATGACGGCAAGGTGCTGATTCCTAAAGAACCGCTGGACCTGCCAGTGGGGGCACGTCTACAGCTCAGCATTCATGTGCAACAGGACGTTGAGGAACGCTTGCAAAGGCTACGCGCTCTCTGGCGTTACTTTGAAGACAACCCTGTCGACGCTCCGAGTCTGGATGACGAAGCGCTGAGACGCGAGAACCTCTACGGGGATCGGCTGTGAAAGCGGTACTGCTCGACACCAGCGTCCTTTTGCGGGAGCGTCATACTGGCGATATATATCACCAGACGGTAGTGGACGCTATTGAAAAACTGGTAAGTGCAGGCTGGGCTGTCTATGTTACGCCTCAGTGTCTTCAGGAGTACTGGGCTGTTGCCACACGCCCTCCCGAAGCGCGTGGTGGTCTGGGACTGAGCTTGGAGAAGGTGGCAGAGGATATTGAGCGAATGCTCTCAGCGCATGAGGTGCTGACGGAAACCCCGGAACTGTTTGAGACATGGCGTTTCATTGTAAGGGACCACCGCGTGCTGGGTCGGCAGGTGTGGGATGCGCGTATTGCTGCCATCATGAGGCT
>JANWXG010000060.1 GCA_025057335.1 bacterium
GCCGATGTGGGTCATCGCCTGTGGCGAAAAAGATGAGGTCTCCGGGTTGCACATCAGCAAGAGGCACCTCTGTAGTGCGTTCCCACTCCGCCTGCAGGTTGGCATCGCGCGGGATGACGAGCCCGCACAGGCGGTACACTAGCTGCACGAACCCGGAGCAGTCCAACCCGAAGGGGGAACTACCCCCCCACAGGTAGGGCACACTGAGGAGTCGCCTGGCGGTGTACACCAGCGCGTTTTGCCAGCCTGTGCGAGGTACCGCGTATGGCTCAGCGTTACGACCTTGCGAGACCACGATGCCTTCCACGCGCAGCTTGCCCACGCGCGTGACCATCACCCACTGCGAAGTGACCTCTTGCGCCTCGACCCAGCCGTCTCGACCGTCGGGCAGGCGCACACGAAGCCAATCGCCCTGCCATTCTTGCCCCTCCAGCCATGCGCCCAGCGGAGCGATGGTGAGGTGTAAAGACTGCACATCGGGTTGCTCCCGTACCATTGCCCACAGCGCGTTGACACGATACACTGCACCCGTTTGGGGATACTCTTCCCCTTCGTCCAGCAGTCGCACCTGCCTTGCCCGCACCCAGCCGGTGTAGCCGTCGTCTGTCTGTGCCTGAAGCCATCCTTCCGTTGCAGCTGGCACATCTTGCACTAGCACCGTGTGCCCCAGCACTGTCTGCGACACTTGCTCGCTATCGCCGCTAGGCTGGGCGTGCATTTTGACCACATTGTGCGTAACAACCGCTCGGAGCACAGTACTCCTCGCAAAATCCCGTATTTTACACAGCTCTCAAGCGTGGCGGAGCGTCCTATGATAGTGATGGCTACGCGCCACGCAGCCGATGCGGTGGGCAGGGGGGCGGAAGAGCCGGTGGAGAACGTCGGGCGCCGCCTTCCTGCCCCTTTTTCTCAGAAGCCGAAGAAGTCGCTCAGCCGCTGGGCGAGGAACAGGTCGCCGTCTACAATCAGCTGTCCGCTCATATACGCCTGTTCGGGACCCATCCTGCCCTGCACCACGGCGAGGAAGGTCTCCACGTTGGTCGTGATGGTCACGTCTGCTCGTGCGCCGCTCGCCCCCTGACGGATGGCGCACTTGCCGTTGGCTACTTCCACTTCCCATACGCCGCCGCCCTCGCCCGACAGGCTGATTCGGTAGAGCACCTTCACCCCCGCCGCCCGCTCGGCGCGGAAGCGGGAAGGCAGGTTCTCGAAAAAGGCAGCCACGGGGGAGCGAGAGGCTGCCGTGGCAGGAGACGCCTGCTTCGCCATCGCTACCAGCTGGTCGGTGACGATGCGTCCCGCTTTCTCGCCCACGCTCATGCTGGTCTCATAGCGGTAGATGGCGAGACCGTAGTCCGCTTCTGAGAGCAGGTAGCCCAGCTCATCGTTAGCGACCCCCACTACCAGCTTAGGGTTGCCCTTCATGTGTCGCTTCACCTGAAAGCCGAGGTTTGGCAACGCTTCGCCCGGGAAGGTGACCATCTCGGCAGGACCGATAGTCACATGCATCACCTCGGTGGTGACCTCGTTCGTTTGTAATACTGGTTCAGAGAAGAGCCCTGCACGCGCCGCCTGCTTAAACTGCTCGTTGTCGACGGGGATGGTCAGCTCTGCACGCTGTACTGAGATGGGCGCTTCGCGCAGGGTCTGTGCGTTTCGCAAAGCGGTGCGGGTGGCGTCTGCCAGCGCCCTGCCGATGCGCTCGCAGTTCTGCCAGCTGTTGTCCTCTCCTGTGTAAGTGACCATGCCGCCCAGCGCACCGTTGAGGAAGATGGTGACTCCGCCCTCCGTGCTCTCCAGATGCTGGCGCAGGAAGTGCACCACATCCGAGGTCAGCTGTCGGTTGTTCATCACTTCGGGATGTACAGCGTAGTTCACGATGGTAGCAATGGTCTTGTCGTCGCCTGCGCTGCGTAGTTGCAACACCGCCAGCGTCGTATCCAGTATCCCTTCCACGCGCGTGTTGCGCGAAACTCCGGTGACCCCGTCCAAGCTCGCCATGCGCAACACAGCGGGCTGCAGGTTTTTGGATGCCTCCTCGATGGCTTCCGCTACCTTCGCCTTCATCTGGGAATACCACTCTCGGTCGACGCCCGACACACCCTGTTCGGGTTGTCCCCACAGCCCGATACTGTCAGGACCGCTGTGGGTATGGGTGCAGGCAATCACGATGTTGTCTGCAGGCACAGAGGCGACCCGACTGCGGATATCCTGTACCGCTGGACGCAGGAGCCCAATCAGGTCACACGAGACGATAGCAATCTTCTTCTCGCCCGATTGGATGACTACCGCACTAGCGTAAACGTCGTCATGCACCGCTTCCGCGCGACGGTTCGCGCTGTAGCCAGCTAAATAGGGCAGCTTTTCGGGGGTAATCTTCACTCGAGCCGCTCCTGCCTGTAGCGCCTGTGCCTCAGAAGGGAAAGGCAGTAGAAGCAGGAGCAACAAAACCACACCCACTCCCGAAATCATGCGTGACATCGAGCAAACTCCTCCCTTGTATCAGGAATAGTTCGGCGAGCTTCAGAATTCGCGACCAACCGCATGAGTCCTGCTTCTCCGAGAGGCGCACGGGGAGGCGCCTCCCGTAAAGAAGCAAGCGGGGAAGCAGTTGCACCTCAGCACGCACCCGTCGGGTTCGCGCCCTCTTCCGCTAGCCGCTGCAGATGCTTCTGCCACTCGCCGGGGTGGAAAACGTCTACTCTACCGTCGGCGTACCCTACGAAGGCGGGTTCCTCTGCAGGCTGTCCGCTCTCATCGAAGGTGAGGATGGTCATCTTGCCAGAGTCCTCTTTGAGCTCGATGTACAAGCGAGCGCCACAGTACATGCTCAGGTCGGAGCGAGGAACCCACGTACCATGCTGGTGTACCACCTTACGGGCGAGGGAATACACCTGCTGGATTTCTTCCAGACTGGGAGCTTGCATAGCGGCACCTCCCCCTCACCATGCTCATATACTCAGTTCTCACATGGGAGAGGAACCCCCTGCATGCATCAAGGCGAGTTGCTCTGCCAAACTGGCACGCCCTCCCTGAAAAAACGTTCTGCTGGTTCAATACACTGTTAACCCTAGCCCATGCGGAGGCGTCTATAGTGTACACGGGAGGAAGGGTGATGCACAGGGCAGTGCTGTGGATAGTGCTTGCTGGTGTCATGGTGTGGTCGGCGAGCGTGGCGGCGCAGCAGCCTGTGAATGTGCCTGCGGCGCTGTCAAGCGGGGATTCATCGCTGCTCAGCTATACCGATGTGTTTTTGGGGCGCAATGTGCGGGGGCCCTATCTGCTCTCCTGGAAGGGTGTGCGCGCGCGTAGCGAGCGTGTAGAAGTGGATGGACGCACTCTCCGTCGCGACGAGGAGTATACCATCGACTACGCCGCTGGTACGCTCGTTTTCGTGCAGCCGCTGCGTCAAGGCAGTATGGCGCGGGTGATCTACGAGATAGACGGTCGTACCGCACAGCGCAATCCTCGGACGTTGCAGCTGCCTCTGGACATGGAGCTGCTCCGGGCGGCGCGTGGTCGTCTGGCGTTGACAGGTACCTACTCCGCTCCGGTGAACCAGCCAGGCAAGGAGACCACTTTGCTGGGACTCACCGGCGAGCTGCTGCCGTCGGGCAGCACGCAACTCTCGCTTACCTTCCTCACCGACATAGAGGGGCGAGGGCGCCTCGAGCAGAAAAGCGGCTTGCGTCTGCAGGCGACCTCCAAAAGTGAACTAGCGGAATGGACTCTGAGTTACCTGAGCGCTGGGCGCGAGTTCACAGGAGCGCAGGCGTGGAGAGTGAAACCCGATACCGACGCTCTCAGCACAGCACTGAAGTTGTTGTTGAGCCAGCGGCTGAATGTATCGCTCGGCTTCCAGCAGAGTGAGGCAGGCGGAGCAAGAGCAGGGAGCACTTCTGCCTCCCTGAACTATACTCCCTCGGAGGGAGTACGTGCGGTAATCTCTTACCAAAACCAGCAGACCCCTTTGGCAACCGTGACCACAACTGCCAGCACGCTCACCATGCAACGTGGAGCGCTGACCGTTGGTGTAGAGCGACGCTCGCAGCAACAGGAGAGTCTGCTGCAAGGGCGCTCGGAGACCACCACCGACCGCCTGACGCTGCAGGGGAGCCTCACCCCCCGCACGCAGGCGCAAGCTCTAATAGAGCGGCAGCAACTGGAGACGGGGCAGAGCGCTACTGAGCGCGCTACCGCATCGCTCGGCGTCACGACCTCGCCTGCTACGGGAGTGCAACTGCACACGGGCATCCGCTACGATGAGGTCGCCAGCAAACAGCAGACCGAGCTCAGCCTCGGGTTCGAGGCAAAGCCCTCCGCCACTCACCGCCTGTCGGGCAGCTACATGCAGCGCCAGGGTGAACTGGGTGAGCGCGCGACTGCTACCAGCCTGCGCCTGCTCAGCACGCCCCGCCCAACAGTGCAACTGGAAACAGGCGCCTCGGTAGAGACGGTGGGTGAGCAGTCCTCCCTGAAGCAAGACCTGCTACTGGCGATGCAGCCGTGGCAAGGCATCCGTCTGGAGACGGGGATACAGGGGGTGTATGCGGGCGAGCGGGAGAGCTACATTCGCACTTTGCGGGCGCAGCTGGCATCGAGCCGTATCTGGCGTCTAGACGCCACGCACCGGCTGCGCCTGACGGATACAGGCGTACCCTCCGAAACATGGGGGGTGGCGCTGAGCATCACCCCCTCGCAAGCGCTCAGCCTGACGGGCGCGTACGTGCGCAATCCAGAGGACGCCAAGGGCAACATCAAGCGCGAAGAGCGAGCAGAGCTGAAGCTGCAGGCGCAACTGCACGCGGTGACCCTGCAGGGCAGTATGGGCATCCAGCGTGACCTACTGAGCAATACTCGAATCACGCTAGCAGACCTCGCGTTGGTCTATCGCTTCTCGCCGCTGGCGGAGCTGTTCACTGGTTACCGCCTCAATCGCCAGCAGGCGACTAGCGCACTGACCACCCACACCTACCGGCTGGGCTACCGATACGGCTTGAATGACGTGCTGAACATCAGTTTAGAAGGGCAGATGACCACTCACCAGCGCGAGCAGCTGTTCCAGCCCAGCCAAACCGAATACGAAGCGCGGCTGAAGGTAGGGGTGAAGTTCTAACCACAAAGGCGCTGGGTCTCTCCTCTGTGAAGCAAGGAGTGGCAGTGAACCTTTGCCTCTTTCAGGAAGACAGTTGTGTGCCCCGGTGCTGAAATGGCGGGTATAGTATAGCAACAACCTACCGAGGCACTGTTGCCCCCATTGAAATGGGGGGCTATGAGTAGAAATAAACCTGCTTGTCCTATCCGCGCAGGCGGATTTTCCCTTCCCATAGCCCCCGACTTCGGTCGGGGGCATCCACCGTGAAACGTCGGGCGAACTGCTGCCGTCTTGGGCGAAGTGAAAGCTCCCTGATTAACCTAAGAGAGATGCTTCTCCTGCGGCTCAGCATGACAGGGATACGGCTCGGCGGGAGCCTTGCCCTCCAGAGTGGGGAGCATGTTCCGTCGTGCGCCTGCGGATGCGACAGAGCGCATCCCTCCAAGGGGGCGCTGGAGGGTCGCGCTCCGTCGCGACCGTTCCCGACGGCTCGGCAGGAGCCTCGCCCTCCAGACTGGTTGTCATTCTGAGCGGAGCGAAGAATCTCATAGATGCTTCGCCTGCGGCTCAGCATGACAATACTGGAGGGTCGCGCTCCGTCGCGACCGTTCCCGACGGCTCGGCGGGAGCCTTGCCTTCCAGGCTCTTCGTGCCCCTGGGCGCAGCGAATGGACTCTCCCCAGCGATGGGGGAACGGCTCCCCACGCACAGTGAGGTCGTTCTTGGGAATTTTTTCAAACCGCTTCCTGCGCGAATTGACTCTTCGGGCGCTTGCTTATACAATCTACCCCGGAAAGGAGGAGGCGCCTTCGATGAAGTACAAGCGTTTGGGTGCGACCGGGCTATGGGTCTCAGAGCTGTGTATGGGTTGTATGACCTTCGGCGGAGAGGCAGATGAGCACACCTCTATCGCCATGGTAGAGCGCTGCTTGGAGGCAGGTATTAACTTCTTCGATACCGCCAACGTGTACACGGGGGGACGCTCAGAGGAGATTCTGGGCAAGGCGTTGCGTCCTTACCGTGACAAGGTAGTCATTGCCACGAAAGTGCGTGCCCGGGTGGCGGAGGGGCCCAACGGCGAGGGCTTGTCCCGATACCACATCATGCAGCAAGTGGAAGCCAGTCTGCGTCGGTTGCAAACAGACGTGATAGACCTCTATCAAGTGCACTCTTGGGACGAGAACACCCCCTTGGAGGAGACGCTCTCCACGCTGAACGACTTAGTACGGCAGGGCAAAGTGCGCTACATCGGCTGTTCTAACTTCGCTGCTTGGCAGCTGTGCAAAGCGCTCTGGCTCAGCGACAAGCACGGTTGGGCGCGTTTCGACAGCATTCAGCCCCGTTACAACCTGATTGACCGTGTAGTGGAGATGGAGATCCTGCCCCTGTGCCAAGCGGAGGGCGTCGGCGTGATGGTGTATAGCCCTCTTGCGGGGGGGATTCTGACGGGCAAGTATCGCCCTGGGGAGCCGCCGCCTCCGGGCACGCGCGCGGCGGAGAACCAGTGGTTCCTCGAGCGCCGGGCGAAGCCGCACAACCTCGAGCGAGCACAACGTATCGTAGAGGTGCTCCGGCAGTTCGGGCGCCCGCTGGTGCAGACGGCGATTGCCTGGACAATCAGCCATCCTGCCGTCACATGCGCCATCATTGGCGCGCGTCACATGGAGCAGTTGGAGCTCATCCTCAACGGCTGGAGTGGAGCTCTCCCTGCGGAGGAGAAGGCGATTTTGGACGAGGCGAGCGCCTTACCGCCACTAAACTAAGACAGCTCGTTGGCACGCTCTATAGCTGCCGCCACCGCCTCAATCAGGGCGGAGCGAACGCCTGCTCGTTCCATCACCACCAGCGCAGCGATCGTTGTGCCAGCAGGGGTAGTGACCATGTCCTTCAGCTGGGCGGGGTGCATTCCTGTCTCTAGCACCATCTTCGCCGCGCCCAACAGAGTCTGTGCAGCAAGGAAGGTGGCGATGTCACGAGGCAAGCCAGCGCGGACGCCACCGTCCGAAAGCGCCTCAATCATCAGGTAGGCGTAGGCAGGACCGCTCCCGCTGATGGCGGTGACGGCGTTCAACAGATGTTCCTCCACCTCTACTGCCTCGCCGAAAGACGTGAAGATTTCGTGTGCGGCTGCAGCGTGTTCCTCGGTAGCGTAGCGACCGCGCGAGTAGGCGGCGGCTCCTGCTCCTACAATCGCGCAGGTGTTGGGCATGGCGCGGATGACCGGAGTACCGGGTGGCAACAGGTCCTCAATACGAGAAATCGGGATACCCGCTGCGATAGAGATGACCAGCTTATCGGGCGTGATGACGGGAGAGATTTGCTCCACAACATCATGCACCAAATACGGCTTGACACAGAGCATCACGATATCGGCGTGCTGAGCTGCTTCCACGTTGGAGAGCGCCGAGCGGATACCGAGCTCTTTGACCAAGTGCTCTACCTTCTCGTGATGGACATCTGTGGCGATAATCTGTTCTGGTTGCACGGCGTTTGCCCGCAGTAGCCCACGACAAGTAGCCGACCCCATCGCTCCCGTGCCGATGACCGCGATGGTCTTCCCTTTCAGACCCATCGCTTCTCCTCCCTCATGTCTCCCGATCGAAATCGTTGACGTGCGTCATCTCCACTTGCACGTTGGCGGGGGCGAACAGGAACACTTGTTCGTGCACACGTTCCACTGTGCCCTCCAGTGCGTACACTACTCCCATGAGGAAATCCACGACCCTTTCTCGAAGGCGTGGCTCCGCATACTGGAAGTTGACCAGCTGTTGATGTCCCGCCTTCAGTCCGTCAGCGGCGCGGCGTGCATCCTCCATTGAACGCGCATACAACACATGCACACGCTGCGCCGGACGGGTATGCAGCCGAATGACCGTACCTCCGTCGTCTTCCTCCTCACTAGGGCCGAAGAGACGCTCCTTCAGCCGCGACCACCACGAGCGTCCCTCTTCCTCGAACGGTTCCTGCACCGGTTCACCCTCCTTTTATGCACGCGGTCCGAAAATCGCCGTGCCGAGGCGCACCATCGTGGCGCCCTCCTCAATAGCCACCTCGAAGTCTTGAGTCATCCCCATCGATAGGTGCACACGATGCTCAGGCGGAAGTTGTTCGAAGAGGCGGCGCAACGCAGCGAAGTATGGACGCGCCTGCTCTGCCTCTTCCACTAGGGGCGCCATACCCATCAGCCCCTCCAGCTGCAGATGCGGCATCGAAACCACGCGCTCGACCAAACTCCATAACTCTTCGGGAAGCACCCCATACTTCTGAGGCTCGCGAGCGATATTCACCTCGATCAACACGCGCTGACGCTTTCCTACCGCCTGGGCACGGCGATGAATCTCCCAAGCCAGTTCCTCATCGTCTACGGTATGTATCCACTCGAAGAGGGGTACTACACCGCGCGCTTTGTTCTTCTGTAGGTGCCCAATGAAATGCCAGCACACTGGGGCGGAGATGCTCTGAATCTTCTCGCGCGCTTCCTGGTAATAGTTCTCTCCGAAATGCTCTACTCCTGCTGCAATCGCTTGCTGGATGCGGGCGACCTCCACCGTCTTGGAAACCGCGATGAGTATGACCGATTCGCTACTGCGCCCCGCGCGTTCACAGGCGCGGGCGATGCGCTCACGCACTATCTCCACATTGCGCGCAATGTCTGTGCTCATTGCCCGCCCGCTTCTTCTCCATTGTTCTCCTCAGGCACATACTCGCCTCGGTGGCTCACGGCAAGCTGTCTCAGCACGCCTGTCTCCACAAAAACCACCCGCTCCGCCACGTTGACCGCGTGGTCTGCACATCGCTCCAGATAGTATAGCACGAGCAACATCAGCGCGGCTGCTTCCAGGTCGGCATCCCCTTTGCTCATGGAGGCGAGGATGTTCTTACGCATGCGACGGTAGAGCTTGTCTACCTCGTTGTCCATGTCGCACACATCATACGCCAGCTCCATATCGTGCTGCGTGAAGGAATCCAGACCGCTGCGTATCATCGCACACACCTTTTCCTTCAGCAGCGGCACATCTACCAATGACACCACACGGGGATAGTCCTTGAGCCGAATCGCCGCTTTGGCGATGTCTACCGAGTGGTCTCCGATGCGCTCGAGGTCGGTGATTGCCTTCAACACAGTGCCGATGAGACGGAGGTCGCGTGCCATCGGCTGCTGCAACGCGAGCAGGCGCAGGCAGTGCATCTCGATGTTCACATCCATCTCGTCCACCACGTCATCGCGACGTACAATCTCCTTCGCCAACTCCTCGTCGCGGTGGCAGAGGGACTGCACTGCCTGGTCCAACATCTGTTCTACATAGCTGCCCATCTCGATGAGTTCGTGCTGGAGTAGCTGCAGCTCCTCATCGAAAGCGTGGCGTACGGTGGTCATCCCCAACTCCCTTCCTCTTCTGGTAGCAGCCCGTGCACAAATGACGTTGCGTTACATATATTATTCCACATTCCCCTCCTGAATGCATAGGGCACAAGCCAAAGGCGGCTTCTGACCCGATGAGACGTGGGAGGGTAAGTCTCCTTTGCCCCTCTAGCTACAAGGAGCACGCACTCCCCATATGGAAAATGTTACTCTGCAAATCCCAACTTGCCAGACAGGAGAACGCTAATGCGCCTGACCATTCACGAATCACGCCGTTTCCTGATGTGGGAGGATGGCACGCCGTTTTTCTATCTCGGAGACACTGCTTGGGAGCTCTTTCACCGCTGCAATCGACGTGAGGCGGAGCGCTACCTCAGGGACCGTGCTGCTAAGGGATTCACTGTAGTCCAGGCGGTGGCACTGGCTGAGCTGGATGGACTGCACACTCCTAACCCCTATGGACACACACCGCTACGCGACGACGACCCCCTAAAGCCGAACGAACCATACTGGAGGCACGTGGACAACATCATAGACATAGCAAACCGTCTGGGCATCGTAGTGGGCTTGTTGCCCACTTGGGGCGACAAGTGGAACAAGAAATGGGGTGTTGGACCAGAGATTTTCACTCCTGAGAACGCCCGCGTCTACGGCGAGTGGATAGGCAATCGCTACAAGGGACAGCAGGTTATCTGGATTCTGGGCGGTGACCGTCCCGTAGAGAATGAGCGCCACTATGCCGTCCTACGAGCGATGGCGACCGGCATCCGCGCTGCCGTCGGACGCAGCCAGCTCATCTCGTTCCATCCGATGGGAGGACAAGCCAGCTCGCAATACTTCCACCAAGACGACTGGCTGGACTTCAACATGGTGCAGTCTGGGCACATTCGTGATAACGAGAACTGGAAATTTATCACCAGAGACTATTCTCTGGCGCCTGTGAAGCCGTGCATGGACGCAGAGCCGGGCTATGAGAACATCGCCTCGCACTTTGACCCAAGGAACGGCTTCTTGAGCGCGTACGATGTGCGCAAGTTCGCCTACTGGGCGCTGTTTGCAGGAGCGCATGGACACACCTACGGTTGCAGCGAGGTATGGCAGATGTATCTACCCGGGAGGGAGCCCCAGCTGTACGCACATCTGCCCTGGACGGAAGCCATCAAACTGCCCGGCTCTGCGCAGATGCAGCATGCGAAGCGGCTGTTGCTGTCGCGTCCGTTCTTCGCGCGCGTGCCTGACCAGAGCCTGCTTGCCTGTGAGGAGGGAACAGGCGCTCTTCACATCCAAGCTACCCGAGCAGCTGACGGTAGTTATGCGATGGTCTACCTCCCTTTGCGCCGACCGGTGGCGGTGAAGATGGACCGAATAGGAGGCTCGCAGGCGGTAGCGTGGTGGTATGACCCGCGTACGGGCAGAGCCACACGTGTTGGCACTTTCGCGACGAAGGGCGAGCAACAGTTTATCCCGCCCCCTGCGCCAGATGGCGGCGACTGGGTGCTGGTGCTGGACGAGGAGGCGCGTCGCTTCCCTGAACCCGGAAAGGTGACAGCCTCGTAGTCTGCTTGGGCAGAGCGCTCTACATCACCTGTGAGGTGGGAGCGTGTAGGTACGTGGAAGGCCTGCAGGCGGGGGCATGCGCGTTGCGGGGGGAGGTAAGGGCTTATTTACGTTGCGGTATTCCTCTCCCGATTTTCGGAGGCATCCCCGATGGGACAACTCCCCTATGCCGTCAACACTTTACAGAGCAGGAACGGAGGAGAAGATTGCCGATGCTTCAGCGTCTCACCCTTTCTCTTCTGGTAGTGTGGTGGTTCGCGTCAGTCGCTAGCGCCGACCTCCGAGCGGATATCGACCAGTTGTTGCAGAACCCCGCATTAGCGCACAGCCTGACGGGCGTGCTGGTGGTGTCGCTTCGGGACGGGAGGACGCTGTATGAGCGCCATGCTGACGTGATGCTCATCCCCGCCTCGAACCAGAAGCTGCTGGTTGCCGCAGCAGCGCTGCATCGGCTGGGGGCGGATTTTCGCTTCACGACGCGCCTATGGGCAACGGGCGAAGTGGACTCACAGGGCGTGCTACGGGGCGACCTCGTGCTGCAAGGCGAGGGCGACCCCGTGCTGTCGCTCGGGGAGATAGAAAAGATGGCGG
>JANWXG010000061.1 GCA_025057335.1 bacterium
GTTCTCCGCCAGCCCGCCGATGCAGGTATCGGCAATCACGCACTCCACAGGCAGCCCACACGCATGGCGCAGGTTTTCCGTGAGCAGCTTGGCTACCGACTGCGCCATCGCCATCGTCTGCCCTTCCAGGCTTTCGCGCACGCCCTGTCGTCTGCCGTCGATGGTAGGACGAATGCCAATCTTGGGTAAGTCTCCCTGCAGACGGTTCACAGGCGGGTTCTTTTCGTGTGCCATCGTGCCTCCCTCCTCGTAGGTTGAGATGGACGCTCAGGGGATATACCCCCTGTTGTCTTTCTGATTCCAAGGTCTCTGCTGTTCACTCGAGAAAGAAGCACTGTCATTCTGAGCGGAGCGAAGAATCTCAAATGCTGCGCCTGCGGCTCCGCATGACAAGGGCTGACGGCTCGGCGGGAGCCTCGCCCTCCAGAGCGCATAGGGGCGCGACTCGCCCCGTAAGTCTACAGATGCGACGGAGCACCTCCCTCTGCGCAACTTCTGGAGGGCCGCGCTCCGCCGCCGCTAAGCCTCAGCGACTCGGCGGGAGTCTCGCCCTCTAGTGCGCGTCTCCTAGAAGGCGAACCTCCCGTGAGCTGGGCTTGTCTAGCGCTTTCTCCATCGAAGCGATTCGTGCGCGCGGGGAGGAACTCCTTTCTCCGCGGGGCAAGATGGACGCGCCACCTAGCAAACGGCAGGCGCAACGAGGGAAGCCGTTTTGTGAGGCAGGGGAGACGGGAGTTCGCCTCCGTGTGTCCAGAATGTAGGCGTGGAAGTACCTAATCCCGTTGTTGGGGCAAGGCTACCTCGGAGGGGCAACACTCTTTCGCACCACCAGCTCTGCTGGGAACAGGAAAACCTCCCGGCTGCGTTCGCCGCTTTCCATCTGTTTTAGTAGTACTTCCGCCGCCTTGAGACCAATCTGCCGCATCGGTTGGCGCATGGTAGTCAGCGGAGGAGAAACCCACTGCGCGGCATCGATATCGTCGAAGCCGGTGACGGAAATGTCTTCAGGGATACGCAAGCCCTGCTGGTGAATCGCCTCTAGGGCACCCAACGCCATCCAGTCGTTAGCGCACACGACCGCTGTGAGCTCAGGCGCTTGCTGCAGTAGCTGCGTCATGGCCTCCTTGCCCGACGGAGGGGTGTAGCGTCCCTCCACGACCCAATGAGATTCCACACATAAGCCCGCCTCCTGCATTGTTCGCAGGTACGTCTGCAAGCGCCGCTGGGCGCTCCACTGTGTTTGCGGACCAGCGAGATGTCCGATGCGCCGATGCCCCTGTTCAATCAACCAACGCACCAGATGTTGAATAGCGCTCACGTCGTCCACGTCCACGCAGGGCAGGGGGGTTTCGGGAAGCGTGCTGCCCGCTACGACGGCAGGGATGTCTGTCCGTTGCGCCCACTGTAGAGCGGCACTGTTGGTGCGAGGAGCCAATAGCACTACCCCGTCCACCGAGCCGTCGTCCACATGCGCCAGAAAGCTATCGGGGCTGCGCTGGTACAGCATGCTCACAATCTTGACGGGGTAGTTTCGCGGCGCGGTGTACTCTAAGATTCCTTCCAATACAGCCATCACGTACGGGTCGAGCACCAGTTCCTGCCGCTCTTCCAAGATAACCCCGACGGTGTCGGTACGTTGGCGGATGAGGCTGCGTGCGACTGAGCTGGGACGATAGCCCAGTTCGCGCACCGCCTGCCAGACACGCTCTGCTGTTTCGGGAGAGTAGAGGTGACTCTTGTTTTGCAGCACGTTGGAGACGGTGGCAACAGACACTCCGCTGCGTGCGGCGACCTCCTTGATGGTACACCTTTTGCGTGGAGTGGACATCGCACATTTCCCCTTTATTAATCGTTTAATGGCGCTCCTATTGTAGCAGAAGCGTCTGGAGACGTCAAGGTTCCGTAGAGCCTGTCTCCGAAGTCGCCGATGCCGGGCAGGATGTACTTGGCGGGGTTGAGCTCCCTATCCAGCGCGGCAGTGTAGATAGGGACGTCTGGATGGTGTTGCGTGATTCGCTCAACCCCCTCTGGTGCTGCGACGATACATATCACAATCATCCTGCCAGCGCCGCGACTGCGTATCGCTGCCAGTGCTTGGTCTACCGAACCGCCGGTTGCCAGCATCGGGTCAATCAACAGTACCGTTCTCCCTTCCACAGGTGGTAGCTTGAGGTAATACGAGTTTGCAATCGCCGTGGTGTGGTCGCGCTCCATGCCGATATAGCCGACCGCAACATCGGGGAATAGGTCGACGACTGGTTCCAGCATCCCAAGCCCAGCCCGCAGGATAGGCACAACGACCAGCTTCGCCGCCAACACGGCGCCCTGCGTTCGCTCCAGCGGTGTCTCCACGGACACACTGTCTGTAGGTAGATCGCGCGTGGCTTCGATGAGCAGGATGGTAGTGAGCTTGCGAGTCAGGGAGCGGAACACAGCGGGTGGGGTCTGCTTATCGCGCAGCTGCGTGAGGAGATGCTGAGCGAGTGGATGATTCACGACCACCAGATTATTCACAGGCTTTCCTCCTTTCTGCTGCGTAACCAGTCGATAATCGCCTGCATGTCCTCTGGAGGCTCCGCCGTGAAGCGCATCGGCTGTGTCGTGACGGGGTGGGTGAAGGTGAGCTGGTAGGCGTGCAGCGCCTGTCCTCCCATTTGGGTAACCAGTTCGTCTAGGGTGCGGGCATCCGCTCGCTTCCAGCCATATTGCGCTGCCGAACGCCCCGCCCCGTATACAGGGTCGCCCACAACGGGATGTCCGATGTAGGCAGCGTGCACTCGCACCTGGTGGGTTCTACCCGTATGCAGGCGCGCCTCCAACAAGGAGCAAGTTCCCAAGTTTTCACGCAGCTCGAACTCAGTCACGGCGGGGCGTGCGTTCGGGTCATGCAACGCTGCCTTGACGCTCATGCGGGTGCGGTCACTCTCGCTGCGCCCGATGGGCGCGTCTACCAGCGCCCGGTGAAATCGGGGCACCCCCCACACGAGCGCAAGGTATCGCCGCTCGACCAGCCTCTGCTGAATCTGCTGGGCGAGAGCATGGTGCGCCTGCTCGGTGAGGGCTATCAGAATCAGCCCTGTGGTATCCTTGTCGAGCCGATGCACAATTCCCGGGCGGTCTGGGGCACCGATAGAGGACAGCCTGCCAAACCGTGCCAATGCCGCGTTGACCAAAGTACCGCTCTCCGCGCCGGGCGCGGGATGAGTGACCATGCCGCGCGGTTTTACCACCACTGCCAGATGCTCGTCTTCGTAGAGCACCTGCAGGGGAATAGGCTCCGGCTGCGGTTCTGCAGGAAGCGGTGGCGGCGGTTCTAGATAGACCTCATCACCTGCCCTCAGGCGAGCGTTGGGCTTTGTAGACCTGCCGTTCAGCTCCACCAAGCCTGCCTCAATCCAGCGCTGTATCTGCGCACGCGATACCTCAGGCAGACGCTGTGCTAAAAACAGGTCTAGCCGAGCGCCTTCGTCCGCTGGGGAAGCGTAATACACTTTGACGCCCTGAGCGGTTTCCATCTCAGTTGCATTATATCATAACTGTGCAGGACAGACATCCGTCAGACGAACAACCGAACAGCTAACGTGCTGCACCTGGCGGGCGCCTGCCGTCGCGAAAGAACCACAGGGTTAGGAAGAACGAGATCGTCAGCGCTACGGCTGTACCGAGGAAGGGGGTGATGTGGCTAGACAGTTCTACTGAGCCTAGGCGGATGGGCACGCGGTCGTACAGGTAGGCTCCCAGTGGCGCGCCCAGCATCGCGCCCACGCCCTGGGCAGTGAACACGGCACCCATCACCGCCCCACGGCGGTTGCCCCCAATCTCCGACACGAGCGCCATCCAAGCAGGAATCGCCAGGATGTAGCCCACTCCCACGATGCTGCCACACACCAGCAACACCCAGTAGCTGTGCACGAAGGGGATGAACCACATACCCGCCATCGCCAGCCCGACTCCCAGCTTCATCGCCCGCTCTCTGCCCCACAAGTCGCCCACCCTACCTGCGGGTACGCTGGCGAGCGCGAACACAACTGCTGGCGGTAAGAGCAGCAAGCCGAACCCGCTCTCGCTCAAATGCAGTACCTCCATCGCATACAGCTTCACCAGCAGCATCACCATGCCGATGCCGAAGAAGGAGATAAACCCCAGCAGTAGGGTATCGGGCACCATCTTGGCACTTTCCCACATCTCGCGCAGGGAGATGTGAGGAGGATGTGGATTGTCGCGATGTTCTGGCTGGGGTGGGAAGCGTGCTGGCACGCCTGCTAAGCAGACTAGCGTCGCCAGCAGGAACAGGGCGCCAGCTAAGTAAAAAGACGCCGTACGGGTGCCCGTGAGGTCGTTGACCACACCGCCAAGTAGCGGCCCTGTCGCTATGCCTACGAGGTAGGTGACGTTGAGCAGGCTCATGGCGGTGGAACGGTCCTTCTCTTCTACGGCGTCCGCAACGGCAGCGAAAATAGTGGGCCACAGGGCCGCTGCTCCTGCCCCGTCCAGCGCCCGCAGCAGCAGCAGCCCCAGAGGATGGTGCACTACCACTGTAAGCGGCGCCGTCACCGCTGAGATGAGCGGTCCGACCAGCAGCAACCGCTTGCGCCCAAAGCGGTCGCTCAACAGCCCCAGAGGGGATTTGAGCACCGTCTCCGCTAGCAGAAACGCCGCGCCAACCGCTCCCACCCATGCGCCCAGCCCCAGTTCAAAGCGTAGGTAGGGCGGCATGGCAGAGAAGTTGACAATGGCGTAAGCCAGCTCCGCCACCCCTGCCAATGCTACCAGCGCCAGCAAGGTGCGTCTGCGCGATGGATGGCGGAGCAGTTGGGTTCGCGGTATCTGCTGTTCCGCGCGCATCGCAGATGGCTTACCTGCTTTACCTGAGCACGACCTCACGCCCCGTCTCTGCGGAAGCGTAGATGGCGTCGATAATCTCAGTGGCCATCAGCCCCTGTTCGGCGGTCACCTCAGGCTCGGTGTCGTGGATAATTGCCTGCAGGAAGGCATATATCTCCTGCTGATGGCTGTTGACCTCGCGCAGTCCGAAAGGCGTGATATCCAGCAGAGTCTGCTCTTCCTCACGGAACAACTTGAGCGGATTGAGCTGCGCCCCGCCTTCCGTGCCCAGGATGGTAGTATTGAAGATATCGTGCTCAATGTTCGCACAGAAGCTGGACTCGATGACCAGCGTCGCCTCGTTCTCGAAGCGGACAAGCCCAACCGCGAAGTCCTCGACGGTGTAGTTCTTCGGGTCCCACTGTCCCATCAAGCCGACGACGCCCTCGCGCGTGCCGAACTTGGTGTAGGTCATGCCACTGACCGCGATAGGCTTGGGGTGTCCCATAAAGTACAGGGTGGCGTCCAGAATGTGTACGCCGATGTCGATAAGCGGTCCGCCGCCCTGTTTGTCCTTCTGGGTGAACACTCCCCAGCCGGGGATACCGCGTCGGCGCAGCGCCTGCGCTCGGGCGTAGTAAATCTCCCCCAGCTTACCCGCATCGATGAAGCGCTTAATGGTGCGCACGCCTGTGCTAAAGCGCATGTTCAGCGCCACCTGCAGCTTCTTGCCCGTGCGCTTCGCGGCTTCCACCATCTCGCGCCCCTCCTGAGCGTTCATCGCCATCGGCTTCTCAACCAATACGTGCTTGCCCGCTTCCAGTGCGTCGATAGTGGGCTGCTTATGCAGGTAGTTGGGTGTGCAGATGCTCACGGCATCGACCTCTTTCAGCTTGAGCAGCTCCCGATAATCCGTGAACACGTGCGGCACATGGAACTTCTCCGCTGCCGCCTTGGCGACATCAGGATTGATGTCTGCCACTGCCACGATTCGGCACAGGTCGGGATAGGCGGCATAGCCCGGCATGTGCGCCGCCTGCGCAATCCCCCCGCTGCCGATAATGCCGACTCCTATCGGCGTCTTTACTTTTTTGCTCATGCTGCTTCCCTCTCTAGTAGGTAGATGTTGCGGAAGGCTTTCGCCTCCGCATACAGTTCACAGGAGCCGAATTTTTCTCCTGCTTCGCAAAATAGTATACAAAAAATGTTGATTTTTCGTTTACAATATGGTATCATGAGCAACGTCTGGAGCAACAACATGTCAATTCCTGCGAGCGACCTCTGGGACGCAGGAAAGTCTGCCCCTCTATGCCCGCCCCCCGGGCAGAGGGGCGTTTTTCTTACAGCTCTGCTAACGTGCGGATGACCCGCTCAGGCAACATCTCCTCTGGCGCGGAACGCACCGCCTCCTCATCGGTGACGCCCGTGAGCACGAGCACGGTGTGTAAGCCCGCCCGTTTGCCCACTAGCACATCGGTGTCTAGGCGGTCACCCACTAGCACCGCCTCCTGGGGGGAGACGCCGCACCGTTGCAGTAGCAGCTCCATGCTATAGGTGTTGGGCTTGCCGATGACCAGCGGCTCTACGCCCGTGCAAGTAGCAATCGCCGCGACAATCGCCCCGCCGCCGGGCACGATTCTCCCCCCCGACGCAGGGTAAGTGGCATCGCGATTAGTGGCGATGAACCGCGCGCCATGCCAGATGGCGTAGTGGGCGCGACGCAGCTTGTCATAAGTGAAGCTGCGGTCGATGCCCGCTACCACATAGTCGGCTCCCTCCTCTTCGGGGTCGGTGACCGCCTTCATGCCGATTCGGCGCAGCTCCTCATAGATGCCCTCCTCGCCGACGATGAACACGCGCTTGCCTGTCGCTCCCTGCGACTGCAGGTAGAGCGCCGTTGCGTAGGCGGAGGTCATGAAGTCCTCCTCGGTGCAAGGGATGTCCATCTGCGTCAGGCGGCGCACGTACGACTCGCGCGTCAACGCCGAGTTGTTGGTGAGGAAACGCACCAGCTTGCCCTCCGCACGGAGACGTTGCACTGTCTCCGCCGCGTAGGGCATCGGCTCCTCGCCGCGATAAATGACGCCGTCTAGGTCAAAAATGAATAGGCGTGGTTCCATCCTTTCCTGCCTAATCCGTTCCATGTATCGCCGCTAGATGCCTGGAGGGCGAACCTCCTGGTAAGCCGCCCCCACCCCGGCCTTCCCCGCGAGCGGGGAGGTTGAAGCGGGGGCTGACAGCTCGGCAGGAGCCTCGCCCTCCAACCTCGTGTCGTTCTGAGCGCTTCTTGTCATTCTGAGCGGAGCGAAGAATCTCACTGCCAGCCCAACAGAGATGCTTCGCTCACGCTCAGCATGACAGGGAGACGGCTCACCAGAAGCCTCGCCCTCAGAGCGCAGGTGGGGCGCTCCCCGTTGCGTGCCTCGGGATGCAGCAGAGCGCATCCCTCCAAGCCAACTTTGGAGGGTCGCGCTCCGTCGCGACCGCGCGCTTGTAGTGCAGGCTTCAGCCTGCAAAGATACTTCGGAGCCTCGCCCCGCTCGCTCAGCGAGAAGCACTGACGCGCTTCATGACAAGCCTCAAGCTATCTCTGGATAGGCGCGACCCGTCATGCGCCTACGGATGCGACAGAGCGCATCCCTCCAGGCAATCTCTGGAAGGTGGCGACTCATCGCACGCTCGCGGATGCGACAGAGCGCATCCCTCCAAGCCAACTTTGGAGGGTCGCGCTCCGTCGCGACCAGTACTGGTCATCCTGAGCGGAGCGAAGAATCTCGTCCTCATGCTGGTGAGGAGATGCTTCGCGTGCGCTCAGCATGACAGGGAGACGGCTCTGCAGGAGCCTCGCCCTCCAGACTCTTTGTCACGGCGTGTGCTCTGTCGCCCCCTTCAGCTCGCGCACAAACTGACGGACGGCGGACAGCAACGCTCGCTCGCCACCTGCTGCCTCTCGAGCAATCAGCGACACCACTGCGCTCCCGACCACTGCGCCTTCTGCAACCTGACACACCGCGCGCACATGTTCTGGGCGCGAGATGCCAAAGCCAACGCACAACGGCAGGTCGGTAAACTGGCGCATCGCCTGCAGCATCTGCGGAACTTCCTCGGGCAGGGTCTCCCGCTCGCCTGTGACCCCCGTGCGCGAAACGCAATACACGAAGCCGCTGCTCATGCGCGCCACGCGCTCCATCCGCTCGGGTGTGCTGGTGGGGGCGACGAGGAAAACAGTGTCCAGCCCATGTTCACGCGCGACTGCGTGCCACTCCTTCGCCTCATCGGGAGGCATATCGGTCATGATGACGCCATCGATGCCCGCCTGCGCCGCCGTGCAGGCGAAGCGCTCCATGCCCATCTGCCATACGGGGTTGGTGTAGGTCATCGCGACCAGGGGAGCTGCCGTCTGCTGACGCACGCGCGAGACCATCTCCAGCACCTGTGCGGGCGTCACGCCTCCCTGCAGGGCACGGAAGGTGGACGCCTGAATGGTGGGACCGTCCGCCAACGGGTCGCTGAAGGGGATGCCGACCTCAATGATGTCTGCCCCCGCCTCGGCGATGGTCAGGATGAGCCTCTCACTCAAGGCGAGGCTGGGGTCGCCTGCGGTTACGAACACCACCAGTGCGCCCTCCCCACGTCGGCGCAACTCGGCGAACCGCTCCGCGATCCGGCTCACAGCTGCCCTCCTAACGCGCGGGAGACGATATCCACGTCCTTGTCGCCCCGACCAGAGAGGTTGATGAGGATGGTGCTCTCCCTGGGCAAGGTAGGGGCGATACGGATGGCGTGCGCCACTGCGTGCGCCGTCTCCAGTGCGGCGATAATGCCCTCCATCCGCGCCAGGGTCTGCAACGCCTCCAGCGCCTCCCCATCGGTCGCCGTGACGTACTCGGCACGCCCAGTGTCCTTGAGGTAGCTGTGTTCTGGTCCGACGCCTGGGTAGTCCAGCCCCGCTGAGATGGAATGTGTGGGCATGACCTGACCGTATTCGTCCTGCAGCAGGTAGCTCGCTGCGCCGTGCAGCACGCCCGGACGTCCCGTGGCGAGGGTAGCGGCGTGCTCACTCGTGTTCAGCCCGCGCCCTGCCGCTTCCACGCCAATGAGCCGTACTGGGTCTTCCAGAAAGGGATAGAAGATGCCCATCGCGTTGCTGCCTCCGCCCACGCACGCCACGACCACATCGGGCAGCTTGCCCGTCATCTCCAGCATCTGCTGACGGCTCTCCTGTCCGATGACCGACTGGAAATCGCGCACGATCATAGGGTAGGGATGGGGACCTACGACGGAGCCGATGATGTAGTGAGTCGTGCGCACGTTGGTCACCCAGTCGCGGATGGCTTCGCTCGTAGCGTCTTTGAGCGTGCGCGTGCCCGAGGTAACGGGGATGACCCTCGCGCCCAACAGCTTCATGCGGAAGACATTAAGCGCCTGCCGATGCACGTCCTCCTCGCCCATGTAGACCTCGCACTCGAAGCCGAAGCGGGCGCACACAGTAGCGGTCGCGACGCCATGTTGTCCTGCGCCTGTCTCCGCGATGATGCGCCGCTTGCCCATGCGCTTCGCCAGCAGGATTTGCCCCAGCGTGTTGTTGATTTTGTGGGCGCCCGTGTGGCAGAGGTCTTCGCGCTTCAGGTAGATGCGCGCTCCGCCCAAGTAGTCGCTCAGCCGCTCGGCATAGGTAATGGGCGTGGGTCTGCCCACGTAATGGCGCAGGTAGTAGTAGAACTCACGCTGGAAATCGGGGTCTGCTTGTGCCTTGCGATACTCTCGCTCCAGCTCGTCCAGAGCGGGTATCAGCGTTTCGGGCACAAAGCGCCCGCCAAAAATGCCGAAATGACCTCGTGCATCAGGAACCGTCTGCAACCCGTCGGACATGGGCAATAAACTCCTTCATCTTCTGGTGGTCTTTCTTGCCGGGAGCGCGCTCCACACCGCTACTGACGTCCACCGCATAGGGCATCACCTGCTGGATGGCGTCCTGCACATTGTCGGGGTTTAAACCGCCCGCCAGTATCACGGGCACCCTTGCCTCCTCGCGTAGCCGTCGCGCCAACTCCCAGTCCGCGCGATCGCCCGTACCGCCCAGCTTCCAAGGGTGGTAAGCGTCCACCAGCAAGGCATCTGCCTCGCGCTGCAGGCTCAGCGCGTGCCAGACATCCTCCTCAGAACGCAGGCGCACCGCGCAGATTCGGCGCAGATGCAGGGGAAGTGCGGGCGTCTCCTCACCCGGGAGAAACTGCACTGCATCCACCTGACGCCACACCTCTTCGGACAATGCGCGCAGCCTGCCGAACACTGCCACACGCACTATGAAGGGCGGCACACAGCGCAGCAGGTCTACGAGGTCAGCCCGATCGCCCACGTAGCGCGGGCTGGAGGGTTCGAGCACGAAACCCAGCGCGTCAGCTCCGCAGTGCGCTGCCGCCTGAATGTCCTCCGCGTTGGTCAAGCCGCAAATCTTCACCCGGGTCACAGGCATACCCCCTGCGTATAGAGTATACACCAGATAGGGACTCAGGCGTATGGGGTTTTTGGGGAAACAGCAGCGGATATGATACAATCACATCGAACACAGCAAACAGGGGTAGCATCTCACACCAGCCTATGCGAGGTCACTACCAGCTGCATCTCACACTACTAGCAGGTACCGTCTTGCTCACAGTGCCCTGGTTGAGTGTTGCCTTCGGGAAGCACCCGGCAGCGGGGTGGACCGTGTTGTTATCGGGCATCGCTATTCTGGGCGCGGCGTTTCTCATCTCGTGGTCGGCAGAGCTAGCGCAGTTTGAGGTATCCCGCTCATTAGCGATGGCTCTGCTGGCGCTGATAGCGGTGCTTCCCGAGTACGCGGTGGACCTGTATCTGGCATGGAGGGCGGCGCAGCAACCCGAGTACGTCCCGCTAGTCGCAGCGAACATGACAGGAGCAAACCGTCTGCTCGTGGGGGTCGGCTGGGCAGGCGTGGTATTCTTGGGCTGGCAGGCGCTGCGCAGACAGGGTAAGCCACCACAAAACGGTCAAATCCCAATCGAGCCAGTGTTGGCTATCGAGCTCACTGTGCTCACTGTGGCAACAGTGTACTCGCTCGTGCTGCCCCTGCAGGCTGGGATTAGCGTACGCGATTCGGCGGTGTTCTTGCTGATGTTCGCAGGGTATGTGTGGCTTGCCAGCCGTGCTCCCCACATCGAGCCAGACCCCGCAGGACCTGTTGCAACGCTGGCGGAGCTGCCCAGGGGATGGAGGCGCACAGCGACGGTCCTGATGTTCCTGTACGCTGGCTTCATCATCCTGATTGCTACTGAGCCGTTCACCGAGGGGCTTATCCAGCTGGGCAAGCACCTTGGCGTTGGTGAATTCCTACTCATCCAGTGGATTGCCCCTCTGGCTTCCGAGTCGCCCGAGATGATTATCCTGTGTTACTTCGCGTTGCGCGGGCACGTGGCGTCTGCCATGTCGGCGATTATCTCTTCCAAAATCAACCAGTGGACTCTGCTGATCGGCTCTCTTCCTGTGGTCTACTCATTCTCTGCGGGGC
>JANWXG010000062.1 GCA_025057335.1 bacterium
GGCGTGTCGGCATCGAGTGAGGGGGGAGGTGGAGGTGGTCGTCCCCGCAGAGAGCCGTCCTGCTATTGCTCAGGTGCTCACTACCGCCGTCGAGCGTCCCGTGCCGCTGGAACCTGCGGTGCGACGCCTGCCCTTGCAGCTCTCACCGCCCAGTACCGCCGATGAACGCGCTGACCTGCGCCGACTACTAGTTGCCTTGCGCGAGCAGCATGGCGTCGCGATGGCGGTGGAGCAAGTGCCTCTGAGCGTGATACGACAGCTGCCGCAGGTGTTGCGTGAGACGGGGTTTCGTCCGTATGTGGTAATCTTCCACGACCCCTCTCACCCTACGGCTGCACGCCTGCTGGCAGTGCAGCCGCATGCAGATACCCCTCTGCTAGGCATGGCGTTCGACGTCGGCACTACCACCCTCGTGGGCTACCTGATTGACCTGCAGAGTGGACAAGAACTGTCGTACGCGGCGCGGTTGAATCCACAGGTGCAGTATGGCGATGATGTCGTTTCGCGGCTCTCCTTTGTTTACCATGACTCTGCGGGTTTAAGGCTGTTACAGCAGGCTGTAGTGCGCGGACTCAACGAGATTATCGCCGAGGCGTGTCAAGCCGCAGGGGTGAGCCACCAGCACATCTTCGAAGTGGTCGCTGTGGGCAACACCACCATGCTCCATTTGCTGCTCGGAGTCAACACGAACTCCATCGCTGTCGCGCCCTATGTCCCCGTGTTCACCGACCTGCAGAGCGTGGAAGCCCGTCAGGTGGGTTTGCGCACCCATCCCGCCGCCCTGCTGACCACTTTGCCCTGCGTGGCGGGATATGTGGGAGCGGACACCGTTGCCGTCGCCCTGACGCACCTTTCTGACCCCGGAGGTGAGACAGTCGTGGCGATAGACATCGGCACAAACGGCGAGGTGGTGTTGCGGCATGGCGGCAAGTACTACTGCACTTCTGCTGCGGCAGGCCCCGCGTTCGAGGGGGGGCGCATCTATCAGGGCATTCGCGCTGAGCTCGGAGCCATCTCCCAAGTTAGCCTCGAAGACAGGGGCAACGACCGCTGGCTCCACGTCACGACCATTGGAGGCGCGCCCCCCAAAGGTATCTGCGGTTCAGGGCTAGTCGATGTCGCAGCATGCCTGCTGGATATCGGCGCACTCAACGAGGCGGGGCGCTTGCATTCGCACGATGGGGCGGCATGGTGGGAAACCCATGTCGTCACCTTGTGCGAGCAAAAGGCTTTTCGACTTGTGGCGCCAGAAGCTTCGGGCACTTCGGAGGGAATACTCCTCACCCAGAAGGACGTGCGCGAATTGCAGCTCGCCAAAGGCTCTCTCCGCGCTGTCATGGAGGTGTTGCTGCAGGAAGCGGGTATCACCTGGGCGCAGGTACGTCGGCTGCTAGTCGCGGGGGCGTTCGGCATGTACATCAATCTCCGCTCGGCACAGCGCATCGGCTTGCTGCCTCCGCTTCCGCTGTCGCGCATTCAGCCGGTGGGCAACGCGGCGGGAGCAGGCGCCAAGCTGGCGCTGCGCTCCGTTCAAGAGCGTCGGCGTGCCCAGTGGCTAGCGGAACATATGCAGCACGTCGTGATGACGGGCAATCCATTGTATCAAGAGGCATACATCGACCATCTTAGTTTCTCCGAAGGACTGGAGTTGAACGGACGATGACAGGGCAGGAACGTGTGCTGACCGCTCTACGCTTTCAGGAACCCGACCGCATGCCAGTGTACATCTGGATATTCGGGCAGCCTGGTGTCATCGATGAGATTGTCGCGAGGTACGGTACCTATGAAGCCTTCTGCGACGCGCTGGAGCTGGACATGACGCAGGCGTTTCCAGCGAAGAGCTTCCTGAAACAGGGGGCGACCCCCAACAGCCCTGACTCCGAGTACGAACCCGCCTACGGCTGGGTGTACACGCTGGACGCCGCGCTGGAAGCCGAGTTCACCGACCCCGACGACCCCGAAATCTACACTACCATCCGCGCCGAGATCGAACATCACAAGGGGCGGCGTGGACGCGCGGTATTCGCACAGACACCAGGCGTGTTCGAGGCGGCGAACGGCGTCATCGGGCAGACGCAGAACCTGATGGAGCTAGCACTGCGCCCCGATCTGTGCAAACAGCTGTATGAGCGCATCGCGCGATGGTCTGCCCGTTACGCCGAGAACTGTCTGGAGTTGGGTGCGGATGTGATACACATCTCCGATGACTGGGGCATGAATGAGGCGCTAATGTTTCGTCCGCAGACGTGGTGGGAAGTCATCTACCCCGCTGAGAGGATAATCTGTGAGACAGTACAGCGACATGGGGGGCTACTCTCTCTACATAGCGACGGCTACATTATGCCTGTGCTGGACGGCGTGGTAGAACTGGGCTTCCGCCTAGTGCATCCCGTGCAGGAGTCGGCAGGCATGGACCCTGCGCAGGTGAAACGCGACTACTACGGCAAGTTAGGCATCTACGGTGGGCTGGACGTGCGTACCATGCTGGGACGCGGTCTGCCGCGCGAGCAGCTGGCAGAGGAGATTCGGCGCGTCATCCGCACGCTGAAACCTGGCGGCGGCTATATCTTCTGCACGTCGCACATGGTGCAGCCCGGAACGCCCCTAGACGAGGTGGAGTTCGCGTATCAGGTCGCCAAGGAAGAGGCAGCATATCACTGAGGTAGTGCCCGCCTGCCCAGAGGAATGAGCCCCGGCGTTCTGCAATAATGACTGCTATCCAGATGGAACTCCAGCAGCCAGTTCTGGCGCGACCACCTTCAGTATCACTATCAGCCGATTGCGGAAAACCACTTCCGTGCCTGTCAACGGCTGCGCTACGAAGTCGCGTAACGGCACGCCGAACCACCCTCCCCACTCCGGTGAAAAGGCGACGACATACTTGACTCTGGCTCGACGCAACAACTCGTAGCGCTCGCTGTCGGGGCGACGCACGTCCAGAAAGTGTAGTGTCTCCCGCAAACGCTGAGCAAACTGAGGCGTCTCTCCCCAATGCCCCGCGTAAACCCTATTGCCCGCGAATGCGGGAATGAACACCCCAAACGAGGGGAAGGTGAGGACAGCCTCCTCAGCACGAGTGTTCCGCGCCAGCCACAGGATAGCTTCCCATTCCTCTGGCTCCATGTAAAGGCGATGGATGCCCGTGTTTGCTGTATTGTGCACTAGGTTGTGTCCATCGCGAATCAGCCAGCGGATGTGGCTCGGGGTAGTGGACACAATCACCAGTGCCATGACCAGCTGGGCGCGACGGACAGGTAAACCGCGCACCAGCAGCCACAGCCCCCACGCTGCCAGAGCACAAAGCGGCAAGTGGGCGCCCATGACCATCTTGCGCTCGAAGTTCAGGGGGAGAAGTAGCCCGACCGCCGCGAGCAGGCGCGGCACATATTGTAAGCCCACACCTACCCCTGCCCAGCACAGTAAGAACAGAAACGGCTCGTCCCGAAGGCGTCGCTCACGCGCCAACAGGACAACCGCTACTGCTGCAAGGACGAGGAGGGGAGCGTATCCCGCGAGCACCTGCCACACTGCGGGAGCTGCCGTAAGCACGTCGGCACGGTGTCGGAAGATGGGGTCTACCCGATACAGCCAGTACTGGTAGGCTACCGTTGGCAAGCCTATCGCTCCCGCGACAAGTGCCATCAGCCACCGCCGGATGTCCAAACGTCGGGAGAGCAAACTGCGTAGCGCGAGGAAGGTTAGCCATGCCCCCGCTACTTGAATCACGTCATACGAGTGGATGTTTCCCAGCAGTAGCGCCCAACCGCCCGCTCGAACGGCGCGCCACCACGAGCCTTCCTCCGTCGCCCTCCATAAGTCATACATGATAGCAGTCATCAACAGTGACCCCGCCACGAAGAGCGGGTTGAGGTAAAGGGAGAGGAAGGTGAACGCTTCCACCTGCCATACGTCGATGGGGGCAAGAATACCCTCATCGCGCCAGAACAGCCAACCCAGCCCTGCCGAGACGCAGGCAAGCCACAGCGCAGGCAGACATGCCCCCTCTGGAAGCAGCCGCTTATACAACAGCCACAACGTCCAGAGCCAGACCAACCCCAGCCCTATGCGTATGCAGTGGAAGAGCAGCAGCACAGGCAGCCCAGTCCATCGCGCTACCGTCCCGATAGCCCAGAAGAACAGGTTGACGGAGAGGCGAGGCTGGGGGTCAGTGGTAAAGCGGTTCTCGAAGAAGAAGTGCCCCTCCTGCGCCTGACGAATCCATGCCAGATACACGCAGTGGTCGTCTACATTGTAGTGTATCCAGAAGTACTTGCGTCCAAGCGCTAGCCAGGCACCGAACAGGTAGGGAAGCAAGGTGAACAGCACCACCGCAACAATCACTGCTTGCGCTTTGCGGTCGGCGCTGCGTTCCGCCGTGATACTCTTGTCCAGACCTATTCCCTTCATGCACCGTTATGGATTGGCGAGACCGTTCAGGTTTTCCTGTGCTACTGTCTCCTTGTGGCGTGCTTAGAAGAAATCCCTCGAGGGTGCTCAGGAGCATGTGAAGCAATGGTAACTGCTTGGCTTGCTACACGGACTGTGAAGACCTGCGTGGGCAGGTGTGTTTGCCCCCATCACCGATGAACATGTTTGCTAGAGTAAACCGAAGGCTATCTACTCCTACCCGGTGAGACTCCTCATGCCTACTCAGCAGGGCAGGGCTAGAGACGGTTTGGTAGGAATCTCGCCTGCGAACGCGACAACTGGGAAGGCGAACCCCTCGGTAAGCCGATTGTCCGCCTAACAGACGGCTCTTCTCCCTTCCTCAAACGTATCTTCAGGATATGATATGCAGTTCCCCAAGAAAGTGTTGCAAAAATCCTGCGCCAGCAATATAATGGTGGCACATGTCTGCACCAACGTTGCTTTCGTCCTGTTTCGTGAGAGACAGACAGAAATCAACATCCGAGGAGGAATGCACCATGCAGCCTGTCACCGTTCGGTTGGGAATGTGGTGTGTCGTCGCAGCAGTAGTGTTTCTGGTCGGTGTGAGTGTGGTTTCGTTGCGCCAAGCTGTCAACGCTCAAACCGATTCCTGGACGTACACTGGCGACAACGATGAGGAAGCGGCGAAAAGCCTAGCGACTTTTCTGAAGGAGCACGGTATGTCTGCCGAATACGTGGAGGGGGGACTGGTCCGCCTCAAGGTTGACGATGTAAATCTCGCTCTTGACCCTCGCCCTACGGAGAACAACCTCGACCGAGTCTGTATCCACATCGGTTTCGGTGTGAAGTCACAGTCCAAGCGCTCTGTGGGAAAGCTGCTAGAGAAGGTGAACGACCTGAACCGACGCTACAATGTAGGGGGCTTCTACCTAGACAAGGATAACGACCTGGCTTTCCAGACACAGATTACCTTTGTCGATACCATCTCCTACAGGGAGATTGAGCTAGCCGTGCGCTGGGCGGTGCGATCAGCGGTCATCTCCATCATGAGGCACATGGAGGGTGACCTCTCGTAACAGCTCCCGCCGTCTTCTCCCTACTCCTATGGAGGGGTCTTCTTTGACAACCCCTCCTCTCTTCAGATATAATACGGTGAGCAACGAGGGAGGAGGCGCATGAACCACAGCACGAAAGGCACGGTCGTCGTCATCGGTTCTGGACCGATTCGTATCGGACAGGGCATCGAGTTTGACTACTGCACGGTACACTGTGTGTGGGCGCTACAGGAGTCGGGCTACCGCGCAGTGGTGGTCAATAACAACCCCGAAACCGTATCCACCGACTTCGACACCTCCGATAGCCTCTACTTCGAACCGCTTACCCTAGAAGACGTGTTGAACGTGCTGGAGCGGGAAAACGCTGACGGGGTGATTGTGCAGTTTGGTGGTCAGACCGCCATCAACCTCGCTATCCCGCTGCACCGCGCGGGAGTGAAGATTTTCGGCACGTCGGCGGAGTCTATCGACATCGCCGAAGACCGCGATAAGTTCGAGCGCATCCTGCGCGAGCTGGGCATTCCCAAGCCGCCCGGTCGTGGAGTGACCTCGCCAGAGCAGGCGATTCAGGTGGCGCAAGAGATTGGCTACCCCGTGCTGGTGCGTCCATCGTTCGTGTTGGGCGGACGAGCGATGGAGATTGTGTATAGCGAGATGGAGCTGCGCGACTATATGCGCTACGCGGTCGACGTGTCGCCAAAAGCGCCGATACTGGTGGACAAGTACATCGTGGGCAAAGAGGCGGAGGTCGACGTGATTGCCGACGGCGTAGACTGCCTCGTGCCCGGAATCATGGAGCACATCGAGCGGGCGGGCGTGCATTCTGGCGACAGCATGGCGGTGTACCCTCCGCAGACCCTGTCGCGCCACGTGCAGCAGCAGATTGTCGACATCGCCATCGCGCTGGCGCGCGCACTGAACGTGCGCGGCATCATGAACATTCAGTACGTAGTAGAGGGCGAGACCGCCTACGTGCTGGAGGCGAATCCCCGCGCCAGCCGCACCGTACCCTACCTGTCCAAGATTACCAACATCCCGATGGTGCAGCTGGCGACGCGCACGGCCATGGGGCAAACTCTGCGTGAGCTGGGCTATGGTTCTGGGCTCGCCGAGCCGACTCCCCTTATCGCGGTCAAAGCGCCTGTCTTCTCCTTCCTCAAGCTCACGCAGGTCGATCCTATCCTCGGTCCCGAGATGAAGTCTACGGGCGAGGTGATGGGCGTGGACACCGACTACTCGCGCGCGCTCTACAAGGCGATGGTGGCTTCGGGCATCCAGTGTCCTCCGCAGGGCAACCTGCTGGTGACCATCGCCGACCCCGACAAGCGCGAGGCGCTGCCCATCGTGGAAGAGTTTATCGCGCTGGGCTTCAAAGTATACGCCACGCAGGGCACGGCGCGCTTCCTGCAGGAGCACGGTCTGGAGGCAACCCCCGTCTACAAGATTAGCGAGGAAGGCTCGCCCAACCTGTTAGACCTGATTCGTAGGCGCAAGGTAGACCTGCTGATTAACACTCTCACGCGCGACCGCCAGATCGAGCGCGAGGGCGCCATCATCCGCCGCGCCAGCGTAGAGCGAGGCATCCCCTGTCTTACTTCCCTAGACACTGCTCGCGCCCTGCTGAAGGCGCTAGAGGCATTACGCCGCGGCGATGACTTCCTCGTGCGCACTGTGGACGAGTACGCTTACGGCATGGAGTTGACGCCTGCGTAAAGGGGCTGGTGTAGCGTGACAGTGTGAACCTGGAGACGTTTCCTCACGGTCATCCTGAGCGCCATCTCTTGCTCATAACCCGTTTATAAGCACCGCCTCTTATCGCCAGGCGTGCCCACATCCCCTTCATGTCAGAGCACCGCCGACTAGCCCGAAGAGGACGAAGTTGGCGTTGAGCACCGTCAGAATATCGCTCATCCAGTTCAGAAATGGCAACGAGTATCCCTCCTGCTTCTTCTCCGAGGGTATCGCAGAAGCCCTAAAAGCGCCATCAGAATCCTGAGGACGTGTGGAAGGTCTGCTAGCGGAATAGGTAAGGCTGTCGGTTGGAGGGGAGCGCAGAACGTAGGGAAAGCCGTTGGCTGTCGCGAAAAGGGAGAGGAGACACTCGCTACTGCCGTGTGTTCACCGTAGTAGGCTGTGAGGTGGAGAAAACCTGTCTACGCAGGTGTGTCACCCTTCTCCCCTTGGGCTCGACGCACTGGCGTTTTGAGCGAGGTAAACTAGGTGGCTCGGCGGGAGCCTTGACCTCCGGAGGTACCCGATGTGCTTTCGGAGCAACGCACGTCGGTGTGCCTCCGCCCTGATGTCAACTTGAGCGTCAGCGAAGGGTCTCAGAGATGCTTTGCCCACGCTCAGTAGAACGTCTGGTGTCATTCTGAGCGAAGAATCCAGTTTATCGTGAAGCGGAGATGCTTCGCCTACGAATCAGCAGGACAGAGGAACGGTTCGACGGGAGCATTGCTCCCGCAGGGACGACGAACGCCCATTCTCAGGAAGAGGTAACATGGCAACCACAGTCTGGCAGCGGACAAGAGTAGAAGCAGAGGCGCGTGAAGAGATCGTTTCCACACAGCGCGGGGTGACCCCACGCGCGGTGTTGATTGGGATTGTGCTGGCTCCCGTCATCGCATGGTTCAACATCTCTATTGAAGCCATCCGCTATGCAGGGCAGCCCACGACCATCTCGCTGTTTCCGCACATCGTATTCGTGCTGCTGTGCCTGATTGGCGTGAACGCCGTCATCGGACGCATCGCGCCTCGCTGGCGTTTCTCCCCCGCCGAGCTGATGGTCGTGTACTTCTTCACGCTGATGACGGCGGTGATGGCGTCGCACGACCTGATTGAGGTCATCACGCCCATCCTCACCTACCCGTTCAAGTACGCTAACCCCGCCAACCGCTGGGAGAGCGACGTCATCCCCTATCTTCCCAAATGGCTTTTCGTCAGCGACCCCGAGGCGGTAGACAAATACTACATCGGCAACGCCAACTTCTGGAACGAGCGCGACCTGCGCATCTGGACTCCGCCCCTGCTGATATGGACGGGCTTTTTCACGGTGCTGGCGTTCGGCATGTTCTGCCTGAACGTGCTGCTACGCAAACAGTGGACGGAGCGCGAGCGCCTCTCGTATCCGCTCGTGCAGTTGCCTCTGGAGCTGGTGCAGCCGCGCGTGCCCGTGTTCCAGAATCGACTCTTCTGGATTGCCTTCGCGGCGGCAGTGATACACGACATCTGGTTCGGCTTGAACCGCCTGTTCCCCAGCATCCCCGAGCCCTACACGCGCTGGCAGACGCTCAACCAGTACATCACTACGCCGCCGTGGAACGCTATCGGCTGGCTCCCGCTGGCGTTCTTCCCCTGGATTGTGGGCATCGGCGTGCTATTGCCGACTGACCTGCTCTTCTCCTGCTGGTTCTTTTTCTGGATATGGAAGCTGCAGCCAGTGGTCGCCGCCTACTACGGCTGGAACCAGATACCGGGCTTCCCCTACGTGAACGAGCAGTCCTTCGGCGCGTACATGGGCATTGCCGTTTTCACAGTCTACACCGCGCGCAAGGCGCTGGCGCATGGGTTTTCCGCTATCTGGCGTGGCTCCGACGGCAGCGACGCGGGCGAGGCGCTGTCCTACCGCTGGGCGGCGCTAGGGTTCGTGGGCAGTCTGGTCGCCCTGTACCTGTTCTTCCTCTCCACAGGGATGACAGGCTGGGTGATTGCGCTCTCGTTGCTTATCTACCTCGCCATCTCGCTGGCGGTGACGCGCATGCGCGCCGAGCTCGGTCCGCCCGCGCACGACCTGCACGACTCGGGTCCTCAGCGCCTCATCCCCCTGCTGTTTGGCGTGGAGAACCTCAAGCGTCAAGATCTGGTGATGTTCGCGCCAATGCAGGGCTTCAACCGCGCCTACCGCGCCCATCCGATGCCTACGCACATCGAGGGACTGCGCGCCGCCGAGCGCACGCGCTCCTCCATGCGCGCTATGTTCTGGGTGCTGGTGTTCGCCGTGTTCTGGGGCACGCTGACAGGCTTCTTCGTGAACGTTCATCTGCACTACTACTGGGGCGCCGCATCCAAAGCGGACACGCCCTACGTGAGCACTATCTTCGGCAGGGAGCCGTATGACCGCATCACTTCTCTGCTGTCGGGCTCGGTCTCCTCGCTGCAGCAGCGCAACGTGGTATGGGCGATGATGGTGGGCTTTGGCTTCACAGCGGTGCTGAGCGTGCTGCGCATGAACATCGCCAACTTTCCGTTGCATCCCGTCGGCTACGCCATCTCCAGCAGCTGGAGCCTCAGCGTGCTGTGGTTCTCGCTGCTGGTGGCGTGGGTGTGCAAGGTCGCCATCATGAAGGTAGGGGGACTGCGCACTTACCAGCGCGCGCTGCCCTTCTTCCTGGGGCTGACGCTGGGCGAATGCACGATGGGCACGCTGTGGATGCTGGTGAGCATCTTCACGGGCACGAAGACCTTCATCGTATGGCCTTACGGATAGGGGGGATATGTCGATGTCTCGTGTCGGCGCGAACGAGAAGGTAGTGCTGGGCTTCATCGGCACGGGCAGTCGGGGGCAGCATCTGATGCGCGTGGCGATGGCGAACCCCGATGTGGAGATTGCTGCCGTGTGCGACGTGATGGAACAGCGCCTGGCGCAGGCGGTAAAGATGACGGGCGATAGAGCAACCGCCTACCGAGACTTCCGCCGCCTGCTGGAGCGCAAAGACCTGGACGCGGTGTTCATCATCACGCCAGACCACTGGCATTGCATCATGACCATCCTGGCGTGCGAGGCGGGCAAGGACGTGTATGTGGAGAAGCCGTTGGGACACAACATCGCGGAGGGGCGCGCAGCGGTGAACGCCGCCAAGCGGTTCGGGCGCATCGTGCAGCACGGCACTCAGCAGCTGAGCGGTCGCCACTACGCCGAGGCGCGCGAACTCATCCGCTCGGGCGCGCTGGGCAGAATCACTCATGTCCGTTGCTGGAACCTGTGGAACGAGACGCCCAACGGGATTGGCAATCCGCCCGACTCCGAGCCGCCGCCCGATATCGACTACGACCTGTGGCTGGGACCTGCCCCCAAGCGTCCGTTCAACCTGAACCGATGCTACGCGCCCGGCTACTGGTACCAGTGGGACTACTCAGGGGGACACATGCTGGCGTGGGCGATACACCACATCGATGTTGTACATTGGGTGCTGGGGCGCACCGCGCCCAAGATGGTAGTCTCGGTGGGGGGCAAGTACGCCCTGCGAGATAACCGCACCACTCCTGACACGCAGGACGCCCTGCTGGACTACGGCGACCTGCTGGTGCACATCTCCGTACATCATGCCAACGCGCGCCCCATCGAGGGCAGCTGGTACGGCATCGCCTTCTACGGCACGAACGGCACACTGCGCTTACTGCGCGAGGGCTTCGAGGTCTACCCGGAGGGCGACCGTACTCGCCCCCTGCAACGCGAGGGCAGTCCGCTAGACGAGCCGCACGTGCGCAACTTCGTGGACTGCGTGAAAAGCCGCACGCAGCCCGTCGCCCCGATTGAGTGGGGACACTGGTCTACCAACGCGGTACATCTGGCGAACATCGCCCTGCGCACCGGGCGAGCAGTGCGCTGGAACGCGCAACAGGAGAAGATAGTGGGCGACGAGGAGGCAAACCGCTACCTGTGCCGTGTGTATCGCAAGCCGTGGGGGCAGCCCGTGTGGCGCTACCTGTCGCCCGCGCACAGGAAGTACTACAGGGAGACGGCGTAGCAATCATGAACACAGCGTGTGTCCGTCCACAGTCCCGCCTGTGAATCCGTGTGCGGGATGCAGGTGCCCTTTGGAGGGACGCGCTCTGTCGCGTCCATACGCAGGTTGCCCTTTGGAGGGACGTGCCCTGTCGCGTCCAGAGGCAGATTGCCCCT